>MNXV01000030.1 GCA_001871575.1 Caldisericum sp. CG2_30_36_11 | reverse complement strand
CCTTCTCATCATGGTGTCGAAGAGAAAAAAAACAAAAGGTATCCAAATGAAACTTTAAGGTTGCTTTGTGAAAGGGCAAGTTGCAGGAATTTTTCTGATAGAAAAATAGAAGAGGAAATCTTAAATCTTGTTCTCGAAGCTGGCATCCATTCACCAACTGGAGGAAATTTGCAACCTTATTCAATAATAAAGATAGAAAATCAGGAAACAAAAAATAAACTTGCGAAGCTCTGCGGTCAGGATTTTATTGCAAAAGCACCTGTGAATTTGCTGTTTTGCATTGATTGGCATCGTATAAAAAGATGGGCTGAACTTGAAGTCGCTCCATTTACTGCAACGAGTTCTTTCAGACATTTCTGGATTTCATTTCAGGATACTGTTATTGCTGCACAAAATATATGTACTGCAGCAGACGCTCTTGAATTAGGTTCAGTTTATATTGGGACAATAATTGATTTTATCCCAGTCATTATTAAGATGTTTGAGCTTCCCGAAGGAGTTTTTCCTGTGGTGCTGTTATGCCTGGGATATCCATCGAGCAAGGCATTATCCCGGAAGAAGCTTGGTATTAATTCAATTGTTCATAATGAAAAATACCAGGATTTACCTGATTCTGATCTTTTAGGTGCATTTAATGAAAAGTATTCTGGTGTTAAAGTTGATATTACAGAGAAAAGGCTTGAAATAATCAAAAAGGTATGCGAGGAAGTTCATGGAGGAAAATTTGCGGAAAAGTGTATTAAAAAAATTAAGGAGAATGGACATATAAACCCGGTTCAAAGATATTTTGGGCTTCATTATGTTGCAAGCATTATGCCCCAAAACAATGAAACTTATCTTAAATTAATGGAAAAAGCAGGATTTGATTGGTTTAGAAAATATAATCCAAAAAATAAGGGAGGCAAAAATGATTAAAGATTTAATAATGAAAAATAGGAGTTATAGGAGGTTTTTCGAGGATTCCAAAGTTAATTGTGATGCTTTAAGGGAACTTATTGATCTTGCGAGATTATCTGCCTCTGCCGCTAATAGGCAACCTTTGAAATACATTATTTCTTGTGCTGAAGGAAAGAATTCGGTAATTTTTTCAAACATTGCCTGGGCAGCGTACCTTAAAGATTGGCCTGGTCCACCTGAGGGAGAGAGGCCTTCTGCTTACATTGTTCTTCTTGGCGATAAAGATATAAGCGAATCATTTATATGGGATGCAGGTATTTCTGCGCAGAGTATTTTACTCGGTGCAACTGAAAAAGGACTTGGTGGATGTATGATTGCATCTATTAATAAAAACGGATTACGTGAAGCCTTGAAAATACCAGAAAAATTTGAAATAGTTCTTGTAATTGCCATTGGCAAACCAAAAGAAAAAGTAGTAATTGAACCTGTTGGAAATGAAGGAGACATTAAATACTGGCGTGATACTGAAGGGGTACATCATGTTCCCAAGCGCTCCCTTGATGAATTGATAATTGGATAGAACTTGTCCTGAAGTGAATTCAGGATAATGGGCTAAGATTTTTAGGTGTAAGGGGTAAAATTTATTTAGAAATAAAGTTTTGAGGATCCCTCCACTTTCAATGGTTCTCATGATGAAATTATGGAAAAGGTGTGTAAAGTTAGAAATGAAATTAAAAATTGGGTAGAAGAAACATTTAGTAAAATTTCATAATTTATAAATTTTAAACATAGAATTTGAAAAAACAAAGTTAAGTAGTAAAATCTTTTTGTTATGAATATTTTTAGGAGGTAAAATGAAAAGCATTGAAGAAGTTTTAAAGGAGAAGTTAGGTGAAAAAAACTTAGAGAAGTTAATGCAAATTAAAAACCAAAATCTCTATGAGTTCGTGGCAGATTATGTAGAGATTTGTGATCCAGAGTCTGTTTATGTAAGTAATGGGACAGAGGAAGACTTAGAATACATAAGAAAAAAGGCGGTCGAGAATCATGAAGAGGCGTATCTTAAAATCACGGGTCATACAATTCATTTCGATGCGTATGGTGATCAGGGAAGGGATAAAGCAAATACAAAAATTCTTATTGAAAAAGGAGAGGAACTCGATAAAAGCATAGTGACAGGCGACAGAGAGACTCATCTTATAGAAGTACATGAAATTCTTAAAGGTATTATGAAGGGCAGGGAACTTTTTGTCTGCTTTTATACCCTTGGACCTGAAAATTCAATTTTTTCAATTCCGTGTGTCCAGCTTACTGATTCTGCATATGTTGCTCACAGTGAAAATATTTTGTACAGACAGGGTTACGATGAATTTTTAAGACAGGGAGAAAAAGCAAGATTCTTTAAATTTATTCATTCCGAAGGTGAACTTGATGAAAGATTCGTTTCTAAAAACCTTGATAAAAGGAGGATTTACATTGATCTTAAAAACGAAACAGTCTATTCTGTAAACACACAGTACGGAGGAAACACCATTGGGTTAAAGAAACTTGCAATGCGGCTTGCAATTGATAGGTGCTCGAAAGAAGGCTGGCTCACAGAGCATATGCTTGTAATGGGCGTTCATGGACCGAATGGTAGAGTAACCTATTTTACGGGTGCATTTCCATCTATGTGTGGAAAAACTTCAACTGCAATGCTTGAAGGTGAATCAATTGTTGGGGATGATATAGCATATTTGAGAAATAAAAATGATTTAACTTTTGCGGTAAATGTAGAAAAGGGCATGTTTGGTATAATACAGGGGGTTAATTCAAAGGATGATCCAATTCAGTGGAAGGCACTTCATACACCAAATGAAATAATATTCTCCAATATTTTGGTCCTTGAAGATGGCTCTGTTCACTGGATTGGAAAAGATGGAGAAGTTCCTGATAGAGGGTGTAACCATTCAGGAGAATGGTTAAAGGGCAAACTTGACTCAAAAGGAAAAGAAATTCCACCGTCTCATCCAAATGCAAGGTTCACACTCTCCCTTGATAAACTTGATAATATTGACTCAAAATTAAATGACCCTGAAGGGGTGCCTGTAGGTGGTGTTATATACGGCGGTAGAGATTCGGATACCTGGGTTCCTGTATGTGAATCTTTCAACTGGGAACATGGTATAGTTACAAAGGGTGCTTCAATTGAATCCGAAACAACTGCTGCAACATTGGGAAAAGAAGGCGTAAGAGAATTTAATCCGATGTCTAACCTTGATTTTTTACCTATTCCTATAGGGAAATATATAGAGGTAAATCTTAACTTTGGTAAAAAATTGTCAAAAACACCTCTTATTTTTGGTGTTAACTATTTTTTTAAAGACAAAGACGGTAAATTCTTAAACGAGAAAAATGACAAAAAAGTTTGGCTCAAGTGGATGGAATTGCGAGTCCATAATGAAGTGGGTGCATTAAAAACACCCATTGGATTTATTCCAAAATACGAAGACCTTCAAAAACTTTTCAAACAAATTTTAAAGAAAGATTATTTTTATGAAGATTATGTGAAGCAGTTTACCATAAGAGTGCCAGAAAACCTTGCAAAGAACGAGAGGGTTATTAGCATTTACACAAGTATAAAGGCTACACCTCAATTGCTGTTTGATGTTCTTGAAAGAGAAAAGCAGAGACTCATAGAAGCAAAAGAAAAATTTGGAGAATATATCTCTCCAGATAAGTTTCCTGAGGTATAGTTGTTATCGTGAAGTTTAATAAAGGGGGCTTTATGCCCCCTTGTTTTTTAAAGCTTCAAGCACTTTTTCAGGTGTGTATGGAAGTTTATGGATCCTTATTCCTAATGCATTGTAAAGCGCATTTCCAATTGCAGGTATCGGGCCGTTGATGTTGATTTCTGCGACAGATTTTGCTCCGTACGGTCCTTTTGGTTCGTAAGTTTCAACGAGGATTGTCTTAATATCCGGTATATCTCTTGATGATGGAATTCTGTATTCCATGAAATTGCTGTTAATTAATTTTCCTGTCTGGCTGAATTTATACTCCTCGGTAAGGGCATAGCCAATACCATTCACGATAGAGCCTATAATTTGTCCTTTTGCAAGCTCGGGGTTAATGGCAACGCCACAATCTACGGCTGCAACGTATTTAATCGGCGTGATTATACCAGTTTCTTTGTCTACTTCAATCTCTATGAAATGTGCTGCAAATGGGGGCGGTGAAGAATCAGAGACAAATGAACTTGTCGCCATAATCTGCTGTTGTTTCTTCAAATATAGGGTTTGATATGCAATTTCAGAAAGGCTTACTTTTTTGCCACTCTTCTCACTGATTACAAAACCGTCTTTCAGGATAAAATCTTTTGTATTAAATTCTCCGAATATTTCTTTTGTGACTTCAAGTATTTGTTCTCTTACTTTGAGTGCAGCGTTGTAGACTGCACCTCCAGAGATAAATGTTCCGCTTGAAGCATATGCTCCTTTATCAAAAGGAGTGACGTCTGTATCTGCTGCATACACTATGATCTGCTCTGGTTTTACTCCAAGAGTTTCTGAAACGATCTGTGCAACTACCGTGTCGAGTCCTGTGCCTATGTCTGTTCCTCCATAAAGCACGTTAAATGAGCCGTCTTCATTCAATTTGATTGTTGCAGCCCCCATATCAATAAGTGGTATTCCAGACCCTTGCATAAGAAGGGCCATTCCTATACCTCTTACTTTAGTTGCCTCCTTTGCAGGCTTTCTAATTTTTTCATACCAGCCAATTTCTTTTGTTCCTAATTCAAGAAGTTTGTCAGTTGCTTCGCTTTGAATGTACTGTGTGACACCTTCCCTTCCTTCACCGAGGGCTTTGAATATTGGTGAAGTTTCACCTACTTTTATATGATTTATTTTTCTTATTTCAGCAGGGCCCATTCCAAGTTTTTCGGCAATTTCATCAACTACCTGTTCGAGTGCTGCATATCCTTGCGTTGCACCATACCCCCTGTATGCGCCTGCAACAGGTAAATTTGTATAAGCAACGTCTGCTATGAATTCGATATTTGGTGCTTTGTTGTACAGTGGCAGCGTTTTTGAGCCTGTATTTGAAGTAACCGTAAGCCCATGAGTTCCATAAGCACCATTGTTGCTCAATGCATACATTTTAATTGCATTAAATATCCCGTTTTTCTTTGCTCCAATTTTAACAGTGACTTTCATAGGGTGTCTTGTTCTTGAAGAAACAAACTCTTCTTCTCTTGTATAAACAAGCCTTGCAGGTCTATGGGTTTTTAAGGTTACAAATGCACTGATTTCCTCAAGTATGATTTCCTGTTTTACGCCAAAACCACCACCTATTCTTGGTTTTATTACCCTTATGTTCTGTACTGGTATTTCAAGAACTTGTGCAACTATTCTTCTAACATGGAATGGAACCTGAGTTGAAGTTCTTATAACAAGTCTTCCATACTCGTCGAGGTATGTAATTGTAGCGTGTGGCTCGATTGGACAGTGCTGAGCATATTGCATCTCAAACGTATCTTCAACAACAACATCAGATTCTTCAAAACCTTTTTCAATATCCCCGGCTTTTACCTCGATGTGTGAGACAATATTTCTTTTAGGATTGTAAACTCCACTGATACCTTCTTCGTCATGTATTACCGGCGCTCCTTCTTTCATTGCTTCTTCAGGGTCAAACACTGCAGGCAATTTTTTGTAATTTACTTTAATGTGTTTTAGCGCTTCATAGGCAATTTCTTCTGTTTCGGCTGCAACTGCTGCAACCCTGTCTCCAACGTAACGCACCTTTTTATTGAACATGCAGGTATCATAAGGGGACGGTTCAGGCCACCCCTGGCCAGCTGTTGTATGCAAAACTTGTGGTGTATTCTTGTAAGTAAGTATGAGCTTTACTCTGGGTATTTTTTCTGCTTCGCTTGTATCGATATCTTCTATTATTGCGTGGGCATGTGGAGAATACAGGATTTTTATGTGAAGGGTGTTTGGAAAAGAAATATCGTCTGTAAAGAGAGGCTGGCCTGTTGCAAGTGCCATTGCGTCAATTTTGCCTATATTTTTACCTATATATTCAAATCCGTTCATCATTTACCTCCTTTAAGGAGTTTAATAGCAAATTTTATTGCTTCGATCTGCTGTACATAGCCAGTGCATCTGCAAAGATTTCCGTCTATTGATCTTTTTATGTCTTCTTCTGTTGGGTCAGGGTTATTTTTTAGCAAAGCGTATGCAGAGATAATTGTTCCAGGCGTGCAGAAACCACACTGAACTGCTCCTTTTTCCACAAAAGCCTTCTGCAATAGATGAGGTTCTGAAATTGTTCCTATTCCTTTGATTGTTATAATTTCAGCATTGTTAACCTGGGCTGCAAGGGTTGTGCAGGTTGCTTTTGCTACTTCATTGATAAGTACAGCACATGCACCACAGGTTCCTAAATAGCAATTACCCTTAATCTCCGTATAATTATTTCTCCTTAATACGTCAAGAAGCAGTTCCCCTGGTTGAATATCAAATTCTTTTTCCTCTCCGTTTATTTTGTAATGTACTTTCATGCTATTCCTCCATGAATTCATTTAAAATTCTTTTTGCAAAAATCCCCGCTATGTGAGCCCTATATTCTTTTCCAACTCTTATATCTCCTGCTACATCTACATTTTCTTCTACGAATTTGCCAAATTCTTCTGCTAATTCTTTTGACAGTGTTTTATTTTTCAAAAATTCTTCTGCTTGAGCAAACCTTTCAGCAGGTCCTGGTCTTGCCCCCACCACAATGGAAACATTTTTAATTGTGTCCTCATTAACTTGAGCGAGAATTCCAAAGTTTAAAAGCGGAATATCAGTTGCATTTCTTGTAAAGCGTTTCATGCCAAATTTGTAAGTCGAATCAAATTTTTCAAGCAGGACTTCTTTGATAACAGACTTTTTAAGAGTAGCCCTGAAGTTAGATTTATAAAAATCAGAAATCGGGGTTTTAATTTCTTTTTCTCCATCGTGAATTACTATATCTGCCCTTAACGTAAGAAGCATTGTTACAATATCTGAATATGGTTCTCTTTGCGCAACAGAACCTCCCATAGTGATTTGATTTCTTAAAAGTTCTGAGGCGATTGATTGCAAAAGTTTTTTTACATTACCTTTTAAATATCCGTTCATTTCAGCAGAATTCGCAAGCTCGCTAATAGTAGTTGTTGCCCCGATAGAGATTTTACCATCGATTTCTTTTATGTAATTTAATTTAAGATTGTTCAAAAAAATAAGCGTTTTTATCGCAGGGTTAGGAAAAGCAGTAAGGTGCAGTCCCCCGCCCACTATTCGTGTATCTTCGCCACTTTCCTTGAGAAGTTTAGCAGCCTCTTCAATAGTGTTAGGATAGAAGCACTGCCCTACTTCTTTTAATTTAAGCATATTACCTCCTCAAAAATTTTATTTATACATTATAGCATTTTTTAATTTAAGAGAAATTGTTTGTTGTTTCTATTGATTGAGAATGCAGTTATCGCTACGGTGTAGCAGCATCTGTGGCGATTTCTCTATTTTCTGTCACTCAGAGCCTGCGTATTTTGCAGGTGTGGAGTTTCATCCTTTTAATTTTTTAATATTTAGAGGTGATTTGAAATGACAAATGTCTATAAAATTGATTGATACTTTTTAAAATTTTGCCCTGCAAGTCCCATATAAACATCCAATAAACACGAATTTCATTTTTATAATTATCGCTAATAATCCCTTTATAAATCAGTGTTTTTTGTTATTTCGAATCTAAGGGGTCTTCTGAGAGAATTGTGAGAGGGGCAGGTATTTTTGGTTAAGGCACCCTGATTTTGAATCTCAGAATGCGTTAGATTAGAGGCAATTAGCCCTTTATTGATGCTTATTCTACGGTACAATGCGGTTTTATAAATTATGATTTCAGATGTTATATTCTTAAGAAATGGCTTAAAATCATGGTTCATTTTTCTGGCATATAGGTCGAAAAGTTGGATTTTTACTCTGGATAATTTGTGTTCAGGGAACTTAGAAATGATGCGCTTTTCTTTCTTATTAGTTAGAATGCTCTTTTTGTCTTTGAGGAAGTCACCTTTTTAAAATAAAAGTTGTGAAGATAAGTTAAAGGTAATTTTGCATATTTCCTGGCAATATAGTTAACTATTGTTTTTATTGTGCTTTCTGCTGTATAACGAATAAGTTAGCGGTTCGTCTTTTCTAAGATTGATATAATGAAAAGAGGTTACCTAACATACTTGAGGGAGAAAAAGACTTAGATCCGCTGAGGAATCGTGAAGAATTTAAAAAAATAGTAGAAAGATGTTCACGAACATTTGAAGAGAAGCAAAAAGAATCAAAGCCCGAAAGGCTTGTATTTTATCCAAGTAAATTTGATAGGAAAAAGAAGTATTCGCTTTTTGTTGCGTTGCATTGGAAAGGAGGTAATGCGGAGAAATGTGTGGAGAATGTGGGAATTTGTGGTTTTGTGGTAAATGTATAACAAGAGGTATAATAAAAGCAAAAGAAGAAGGAGGAAAATGTGTATGGAAGAAACTAATAGTAGAGAAAGAGCCATCTCTCTCAAAGCTGTTTCAAAAACAATAAAGGGAAAAGCGATATTGCAAGATCTTTCCTTTAATGTGTTTGCGAACGAAATTCTTGCACTCATTGGGCCAAATGGGGCAGGAAAAACTACAACGGTAAGGTGTATTACAGGTATCTTAAATATTAATTCAGGTGAGATTGAGAAAAAAGACAGTTTAAAAACTTCTGTAATGGGTGAAAAGGATTACCTCTGGGAAAAGTTCACAGGTTTTGAAAACATAAAACTGTATTACAAATACTTTGGTGGAAATTTAGAGAAGGAGAAGATTGATTACTATACAGAGAAGCTGGGTCTTTCAGAATTTTTGCCTAAGAAGGTCTATACATATTCAAAAGGTACTAAGAGAAAATTTTCCTTCCTGCTCTCGCTATTGTCAAATCCCGACCTCTTAATCCTTGACGAGCCGATGACTGGTCTTGACCCAATTTCAAGGAGAAATACGAGGGAGTTAATATTTGAATTAAAAGAGAATGGAAAGGGGATTCTTCTCACATCCCATGACCTTGCAGAAGTTGAGAAATGTGCAGACAGATTTATCTTAATAAAGGATGGTAAAATCATTGCAGATAATTTGGTGTGGGATGCCCTTTCAAAGTATAGAACGCTTGAAGATCTGTTTTTTGATATGGCAGGGAGGTGATTAAAATGTTCAAGGAATTGAAATACAACCTTGAGATGATTTTCAGAAGTCTTCTCTTTCGCTTGGCGACAGTACTTACGATAGGCATTGTTACTTTTACACTTTTCGGAATGTTCAAAGACAAGGAATTCTTACAAATGCCTTATTTGGACATTTTTATCTCAAGAATGTTCTTAATAACGGCATTTGGCTTCATACTAATGTATACACTTTTCATTTTCCAGGATACTATTTTGCTTGAAAAAACCAGTGGAAGAGTCGAGCAACTACTCTCAAATGGTTTTAAGCCCCGGTCCTACTGGCGCGGCTCAACAATTGCAACATTGATAGTTACTGAGATTATGATAATCTTGATATTCTTCGATTTCTGCGTTTTCAGATTGTTTTTCTTTCCAAAAGTTCCAATAATTGGGTTAATTAGTTCCTTACTGCCCCTCTCCTTTTTTAATATCGGGGTTTCGAGTTTATCATGCGCACTTGTTCTAAGGATTAGAAGAGTAGAGATAGCAAGATCTGTGTTATTTATGCTCCCCTTTCTTGTCTTTTTTAGCGCCAGCCTTACTACCAAGATTCAGCCTAAATATCAGCCTATGTTGCTTATAGCAGTATTTGCTATTGGTGTGTTACTTTTTGCTTTGGGCGTTCTGATTGCAAGAAAACTTGATAGTGAAAGCATTGTTTTAACAATTCCGGGATAAGATGGTAGTTTAAATTAATAATTGCAAAGGTAGCAGTAAATTGTAAAGGAGATAGTACGAGTAGAAAGCACTACTTGAATACTCTCGCTGAGCGGTTAGTTTTGTGTTATATCTTATTTTTACTTTCAGGGTTGTTTGCAGCAATTATTGTTGCAAAAGGTATTTTCAAAGTCAGTTTTTTAGATAGCACAGCGGTTCTGAAGTTTGTTCAAGATATGAAAAGCAAGCCGAGCATGAGTTTTGCTCTACCTTATACTCTTATTTTTGCTTTTCACCAAAGAATAAGTTACGATACATATGAGATACTATGATTCATGTCAATAGGAAGAACATAAACTTTTATTATCTATGTAAAGAGGCTTGTATTCTGATTTCTTTACATAAATTTGATGGGCTATCAGAAGAATTTTTCTCATACAGGCTATTAGGGCAACTTTAGGTTTCTTGTGATTAGTAATAAGGTGCTCATAAAACACTCTTATGCGGTCGTTATATCGAATGCTACTCAAACAAGATACATATAGAATCTTCCTAAGCGATGAATCACCTGCCTTGCTTATCTTCCTTCCTCCATTTATGGAAGAGCCCGATTGTCTCTTTACAGGATCTAATCCTGCAAGGGCCGTTATTTCATTTCTATTTGCATCAGGATATTTTCTAAAGAGATACAAAAGAGCTGTTGCAGAGATTACACCTATTCCTTTAATAGAAAGAAGGTTTTCAAAGTCTTCTTTTATCTCCGGGTTATCTCTTCCAAATGCTTCCATCTCCTTTTCTAAAGCTTCTTCTATTTGCTTAAGTTTTTCCATTTCTTTCTTTATTGATTCTTTTAGCTTAGGGTCAATTCCATTTTCATATTCTCTGGATTGTAGGTGGTTTGAGAGCATTGTCCTTGTCTTCTGGATTATTCTATAACTACTTACGTATGCTCCTAACTGCTCTGCTACCTTATCAATCTCAGGAATCCTAAAGTCTTCTTCTTTAAGCAAAACATGGAATTTGTAGAGCATCTTGGCATCAATATCATCTGTTTTAGACCTGTTGCCCAATGCCTTTGCAAAATTGGCACTTTTCTTTGGATTCATTTCATAAATTCTTATCTTGTGCTTAAAAACAAACTCACGCAGATAATTTGAATAAGGGCCTGTTGGTTCATAGATTAACCTTGTCTCTTTCCAATCTTTACCGTAGTTCTTTCTAAATAACTTCTTAAGAGTTTTTAATCCTTTTTCATTTGGAACATCATACTCTTTTGTTTCATCAGAGATTTTTAATGATTGCTTTGAAACATCAATTCCTATATAATTATACATAGGAAAACCTCCTTTTTATGAGGAGAGTTTGTGTTGGGTTGCCCTTCCATAAGCGTTTCGTCTCGTAAGTAACCCAGGCTGGAAGTAAACCTTCCGCTTCTGATACTATACAAACTTTGGGAGGGCGATCCATCTCATATACAAGCTGATGAACAAATTTCATCGCTTTGACTCCGGAATGATCTACCCTGTTCACATTCTCACTCATATTACTTTTCAATATTATATGATTGTATATATTGTACGAGACTCCCATCTACATAGAAGAAGGTGACTTTTTTTTAAAAAGTAGTAAAATTTAACAGCAGGAGGTGCATGTATGCCATTTGGACCATTGCCTGAAGGCACCAACCTTTACATTCCTACCACCTTAGTCATTGTTGTCTATATGCTACGTGCCATTGTTGGAATGAGAGTAAAGCAAAATTATTTTTTTGGAGTTAGAACTCCTGAATCCCTCAGCGATCCTGAAATATGGAAGGAAGCAAACAAGAAATCCTCATTTTTAACTCTTGCTTTTACTCTTCCGCTTCTTATTGCAAACATTATCTTTGCTATTCTTAAGCTACCAGAATCCTTTCCGGGAACAATTCTTATAATCTTTGCCATCGGAATGATTGCTCTAAACACTTATAGTCTTAAATATACACAGAACCTT
>MNXV01000063.1:2947-11351 GCA_001871575.1 Caldisericum sp. CG2_30_36_11 | reverse complement strand
TTCAGCTTTCTCTGTGTATTTAACCTCTCCATGTAGATACTCTTCGAGCACATCCTTTACCTTGCCATAAGTACCAGTAATTGCTTCAATATTATAACTTTTAAAAAACTCCTGCGCACGCTCGCCCATTCCACCCGTAATTATTGTATCAATTCCTTTTTCCTTCATATATGAAGGAAGATCACCCGGTGAATGTCCCTCTGCCATAGGATTCGGAATGGATTCTACGCTCTTTACAACATTTCCATCAACATCAACGATTACATAGTAAGGACAATGCCCGAAATGGTAACTAACGGTACTTTCGATACCATTTGCCTCATCTGCAGTAAAACAAATTTTCATACTTCACCTCCAATTATTCTTATGCAAGCTCTCAATTTTAATTATATTCAATTATAATACATATATAACTTTTGTCAATATAATATTACTTTCAATTAAAACAAGGAGGCATGTCGGTCTCAAGCTTAATTTATCAGGCAATTAATTTAAAGTTCTGAAAAATTTATCGCTTTTAGCAAGAAGACTCCATCTTCTCTAAGATGGAGATGAATTGTTGTTGACATTTCCGTATACCAATAGTATAATGAAATTGTGAAAATTCTCAAAGCATACAGATTTAGGCTTAAGACTAATCCAGAGATAGAAGATAAGTTTAGAAGACAGTCGGGATGTACTCGCTTTGTCTGGAACAAGGCTCTCTCACTCAACAAAGAACGGTTGGAGCATAAAATTCCTCTGATTTGGTATAATGATATGGCTGGTTTTCTTAAACTATGGAAACAGAGCAAAGAGTATGGGTTTCTTAAAGAAGCACATTCTCAGGTCCTTCAACAAGCTCTTAAAGATCTTGAAAAAGCATTTAAAGACTTTTTAAATCATGATAAACCTGCTCACGAAGAGTGCAGGTTACAGAAGAATAAAGGTTTTCCAAACTTCAAGAAAAAGAACATACATAATAGTTTCAGGTATCCTCAAGGGTTTAAGATAGAAGGCAACCGCATATTTCTTCCTAAGATCGGATGGGTTGGGTTCTTTAAAAGTAGAGATATACGAGGTATTCCAAAGAACGTGACTATTAAGAAAGAAAACTCTCACTGGTATGTATCAATACAAACCGAGGAAGAAATACCTGAGCAAGCTCATCCCAAAATAGGCTCAATCATCGGTATCGATGTAGGCATAGTACACTTTGTCTCTATTGCAGATGGAACGCTCAATGAGCAGTTCATAGACTTCCCTTCTCCATTAAAGATGTACAGCAAAAGACTTGCAAGAGAACAGAGAAAGCTTTCAAGAAAAAAGAAGTTTTCAAAGAACTGGATAAAGCAAAAGAATAGAATTTCAAAGATTCACGAGGATATTTCAAATATACGCAAAGACTATTTGCACAAAGCCTCTACTGCTATTGCCAAAAACCACGGGATAGTTGGAGTAGAAGACTTGAAGATAAAGAATATGATAAAGTCTGCAAGAGGAACAAAAGAAAACCCAGGACACAATGTAAGAGCAAAGAGTGGATTGAACAGAGCAATTCTTAACCAGGGATGGGGAATGTTCAAAGAGATGCTCGAGTATAAACTCAACTACTCTGGTGGCATACTTGTTAGAGTGTTTCCGAAAGGCACTTCTATAACCTGCCCTGAATGCAGTTACGAGTCAAAAGAAAACCGCAAATCTCAAGCAGTGTTTGTTTGTAAGTCTTGCGGTTTCACACACAATGCAGACTGGGTTGGTGCAGAGATTGTTCGGCAAAGAACAGCAAAGAAGTTAGGTTTGGTAGCTCCATTAATCTACCCTGCCGTGGGGCACACGGTAGAAGCCTGTGGAGGGAAAGGGCATAAGCCTCCTTATGAAGCAGGAACCAGCAGGAAAGAGCAATCAAGTACTGCTCCTTTGGGAATCTCTAACCTATGAGGTTGGAGAGGATGTCAATTAGCGAAATAGGTGATGCAGTTTTTGGTATAAGTTTTAATATCACCCTTATTAAGGAGAGAAAAAAGTATTGATTGAGCTGAGCTTTTAATGAGATACGACACTACAAAATCAGTTAGAGGAAGGTTTAGCGACGTTAAAATTTCTTCAACATTTTTAGGGGTTTCAATTATGGTAAGAATTTGTTTTTCAACGTTATTAACTACTTTGATATTTTCTTCAAGTATAGAATTTGCCTCATTTCTTGAATAAAGTGCCCCATGGGAAGGAAGTATGTATAAAAATTCGAATGCCTTTATGTAGTTGAGTTTCTCAATAAATTTATCTTTATCGTGGAAATACGGTACGATGTATTTTTTGAGGATTTCATCTGAGAAAAAACAATCTGCTGAAAAAATTACATCATCAACTTTCACCCCAATCATACCGATAGAGTGCCCTGATAAATCGAGGAATTCTATTCTTCTTCCTCCTATTTCCTGCTCTCCAGGTTGAACAACCTCATCCACTTTTACTGGCTTGCTTTTAACCCATTTAGTCAGGAATTCTTTTGGAGGATTTGCTCCCTGTGCAAGATATATTGGCTCAATCATGGGATTTTCTATGAAGAGTTTTTCAGATTCGCTTGTAAGTACTGTTAAATTGAAATATTCTTTAAGGTAGGAAGCGCCACCTGTATGGTCAGCATGGTGATGTGAGAGTATCAGAAATTTTGGTTTTATCTCATTTTCTTCAATAATTTTTTTTACTTTTTTTGCTTTATCTTTATTGATTGGTGCATCAAAAATAATAAAACCTTCAGGTGTTTTAATAAGCGGAATGTTTGTCGTGTCAGCAATATAGAAAAGCTCATCATTTATCTTTTTAATTTCCATTTTCTCTCCTTTATTCCTCTGGAACCTGTAATCTTTTCATCAGGTTTAATCCTCTGTAACCTGTAATCTTTTCATCAGGTTTATTTATATATTTTACACATTTTTAAAAATTTTGCTCGATTTAAAAGGGCAAGAAGCGAGACTTCTCGCTAATACTTGAGATGGCTTGATGGCAAAGCGATTTTCTAATTTGACGCAAAGTTTAAACTGTGATAGTATAATTAACGTTTAGAAATTAGGAAACTTTAGCAGCAAAAATTTTTATTCAGGGGAATTGCTATGGAAAAATTTTTAAATTTAAAAGATCCGCAAGAAGTCTACAGGGATATAATACAAATTATTGAACCTGCCGTAAATGAAGAAAAAGTGCCTCTTGAAAATAGTATCGGGAGGATTTTGGCAGAGGATATTTTTGCACCGGAAGATTATCCTGATTTTCCAAGAAGCACAGTCGATGGTTTTGCCGTTAAGGCAAAAGATGTTTTCGGTGCATCCTATAATGACCCTATTTACCTTATTAAAAAAGGTGCCATAAACATTGGTGAAGATGTTTCCCTTGTTTTAAATGAAGGAGAAACATATCAGATTGTTACTGGGGCCATGCTTGCTCGTGGTGCTGATGCAGTAGTGATGAGGGAATATGCAAGAGACTCAAGCGAAAATGTAGAAATAATAAGAGGAGTTGCAAATGGTGAAAATGTGCTAAAAGAGGGAGATGACATAAAAAAGGGTAGTCTTATATTGAGGAAAGGTAGTAAAATTTTAGGGGGAACTTCCGGTCTTCTTTCTGCGCTTGGCATTTATGAGTTAAAGGTTTATTCACCTTTAAAAGTTCATATATATAGTAGTGGTGATGAGGTTGTCCTTCCTTCTGAGGTCAAGACGAGAGGCAAAGTAAGGGATGTAAATACTTACAACCTTTTTTCTCTCCTTAAAACCGAGAATGTGAAATATCAGTATAAAGGGAGATTGAAGGACGACCTCGATGTTTTTATAAAAGCATTTGAAAGCTCACTTGAAGAGGCAGATTTAGTTGTGGTATCGGGAGGAAGTTCTAAATCGGCCAAAGACTATACTGAAACTGCAATAAATAATCTTGGAAGACCTGGTGTTATTGTTCATGGACTTCTTATAAGCCCTGGTAAACCATCTATTGTCGGCAAAGTGGGTAATAAATTTATATTTGGCCTTCCAGGGCATCCAACATCATGTTTTATTGTTTCCTTCTTATTTCTGTTGCCAATGATAAGAAGACTATCTGGCCTTAGAGATTTTTTGCCAAAATCTTTTGCAATAAGATTGCAAGAGAGTGTATACGCAAAAGCTTCCAAAGAAACATATGTTCTTGGAAAACTTCTTGGCGAAAATATAGTTTCTCCACTGCCTACAGATTCTCCGTTGATATTCCCCCTATCGCAAAGTGATGGCCTTATAAGAATTCCACTTGGAACGGAAGGCAAGGAGAAAGGCGATTTTGCTGAATTTTTACCCTGGGAGTTTTAAATGGAACGAAAGAGATACTTTAAGAAATTTGACGTTGAAGAGACTTTAGAAATCTGGGAAAAATCTCTTACCGAAAATAAGTGGCTTGAAAGAAGGAAAAAGGAAATAGTCCCTGTTTCAGATGCTTTAATGAGATTAACCGCTCTTCCTATCTTTGCAAAGAAAAGCGTGCCTAACTATGTAAGTTCGGCAATGGACGGTATTGCCGTAAAAAGTGAAAGTGCTAAAGAAGCTTCCGAAAGAAATCCTGCAAGATTGGTTGAAAATAAAGATTATGTGTGGCTTAACACTGGTGAAATTCTTCCAGAGGAATTTGATTCAGTTGTAATGGCAGAGTTTGTAAGGGAATTGGGAGAGGGAATGATTGAATTGTATTCACCTGTTTCGCCTTATGAAAATGTCCGTCTTCTTGGCGAGGATTGTGAATTTGGAGAGATGATCTATAATTCCGGCCATTTTTTAATGCCAGAAGACATAACATTTCTTCTTGCTGCAGGAGTCGAAAAAGTTTCTGTTTATTCAAAGCCTAAAATTTTAATTGTTCCAACGGGAAATGAAATAGTAGAATATGTTAACTCTGTTAAAGAGGGAAAAATTTTAGAAACAAACAGCTTTTTTATTGCTGAACGCTTGAAGCTTTTGGGTGCTGAAGTTAAAGTTCATGAGATTTTGCCAGATGATCCTCAAATTATGAAAAATAAACTTATACCGGCAAGCGAAAAATTTGATTTAATTATCTCAATTGCAGGTTCCTCGAAAGGTTCAAGAGACTTTACGGCTAAGTTTATTGAAGGTAATGGAAAGCTTCTTGTCCACGGCGTGAATATGAAGCCTGGCAAGCCTGTCGTTCTCGGTTTTTTAAATGGTATTCCCTTCGTTGGACTTCCTGGTTATCCTCAGGCTGCTTTCAATGACCTTGAATATTTTGTCTTGCCCTGTATATCTAGATGGACAGGGATAAAACCACTAGAGGAGAGAAAAATTTCGGCAAACCTTGCCTTAAGAGTTGTATGCACTCCTGGAGAGAAGCATATTTATCATGGGATTACTGGAAAAATTTACAACAAATATTGGTTTTATCCTCTTAAAAACCTTTCTTCGATAATTTCCTCAATTACAAAATCCAATTCAAAACTTGTTGTACCAAAGAACCTTGAAGGAATAAACGAGGGCGAAAATATAGAAATATATATCAAAAAGGCAATAGAAGTCATTGATAAGAACATCATTTTTGCAGGCAGCCACGATTTACTCATAGATATTATTGCAGAACTTTTAAAAGTTAAGTTTGGAAAAGAACTTGCTATTTTTCCTCTTGGCAGTTTGCTCGGTCTTGAGACTCTGAGAAATGAACGCTCACACTTTACAGGAATTCATATGCTTGACGAAAGCACAGGTGCATACAACATTCCATTTTTAAGTGGTTTTTCTAAAGATTTTTTTACTCTCATAAACCTTTCTTATCGAAGCCAGGGGCTCATAATAAAAAGAGGAAACCCAAAAAGTATAAAGAGTTTAAAGGATCTTGTGCGTGATGACGTGAGGTTTGTTAACAGGCAGAAAGGCTCTGGAACGCGTATACTCCTTGAGTATCTTTTGAAGCAAGAATCTATAGATAAAAATTTAATCAGCGGGTTTAATGATATCGAATACACACACCTTGGAGTCGGTGCAAAAATTTATTACGAACTTGCCGATGTAGGTGTAGGAATAAGAGCTGTTGTTGATGCATTTAACCTTGATTTTATTCCTCTATATGAGGAAAGGTATGACTTGCTTTTCCAAAATGATTTTTTGAAAAACAATGAGGAAATACTTAAAATAATAATGTCGGAAGAGTTCAAAAATAAGGTAAATGAATTTAAGGGCTACAACCTCAGAGATTCGGGCAAGGAGATCTGGCAATGAAAGATAGGCTTGGAAGAGAAATTGATTATGTGAGAATTTCACTGACCGATAGGTGCAACTTCAACTGTGTATATTGTGCGGCAGGTTCAGTACTACGTATTCCAAAAGAAATGATGATGTCGTTTGAGGAAATTGAGTTGGTTGTTAAAGTTATGAGCGAACTTGGCATAAAGCATGTGAGGCTTACTGGAGGAGAGCCGTTACTGAGAAAAGATATCGAAATGCTGATCGAAAAGATAAGAAAAATTGATCGCATAGAAACAATAGGCCTTACAACAAATGGATATTACCTTGAGGAGAAAGCAGAAAGCATATTTAAGGCAGGACTTGACAGTATAAATGTAAGCCTCGACAGCCTTGACGAAAAGTCATTCTATGAAATTACAAAAGGCGGGGATTTAAAGAAAGTCCTCAAAGGCCTTGATAAAGTGGCGATTATAAAGCCAGACAAAATTAAAATTAATACCGTAATAACAAAGTACCTACCCCAAGAACTTCTCTGCTTTCTTAATTTTGCTAAGAAAAATAACTTTATATTAAGGTTTATTGAGCTTATGCCAGTTGAAGGCATTAATTTCAAAGATATCTATGTACCTGTTTCGATTATTGAGGAAAAACTTAAGGACATTTCGCCAGTTGAACTTGTTTCAGGAAAGTTTGGAAGTGGCCCTGCAAAATATTACAGAGTAAAAAATATAGGAATTGAAGTTGGGATAATTGCAGCGATCTCTCACAGGTTCTGTGCTGAATGTAACCGGGTAAGGCTTTCTTCAAATGGAGTACTTTTTCCTTGTTTGAACAGCGCTGTTGGCGTGAATATAAAGGATTTACTAAAGAACGGAGATAGAGAAACCTTGAATTCTGTCATAAAAGAAACAATTTACGATAAGCCCATTTCTCACAATTTTACAAAAGAAAGTATTCACTTCAATATGTGCAAACTTGGAGGTTAAAAGATTATTTTTGGAGTGATTCCAAATAAAGGAGGAATTAGATGAAGAAGTTTATTATTCTTATTGTAATTGTGCTTATTTTAGTAAGTGGTTGTTCAAAGAGTTCACAAAAAGTCCCTTTAAGATTGGTTACCACAACAAGCGTTAACGATTCAGGAATAATGCCGGTACTGTTAGATGAATTCAAGAAAGAGTACTCGATTGATGTTGATATACTTGCCGTTGGAAGCGGTCAGGCATTAGAACTTGCAAGAAGAGGAGATGCTGACATACTAATTGTGCACTCACCTGCCGATGAGCAGAAGTTTATCGAGGATGGCTACGGAAAAGAGAGAATTCCTTTTATGAAAAATTATTTCGTAGTTGCAGGTTCTCCTGATGACCCATGCAAGATTCAAGGAAAAACTGCAGATGAAGCATTCAAGGTAATTGCAGAAAAGGGATGTCTTTTTGTTTCGCGTGCAGATGCATCAGGGACAAACAAGAAGGAACTTTCAATCTGGAAGGAAATTAATATTAATACTGATGGAAAAGAATGGTATATTAAATCCGGCTCTGGTATGGGTGCAAGTTTGATTCTTGCTTCTGAGAAAGGCGCATATATCCTTACTGATAAAGCTACTTTTATGACTGTTGCATACAACAAGCTCCCTCTGAAAATCTTTGTTGAGAATGATAATAGCCTTCTGAACATTTATAGTACCATCACTCTTAACCTTGATAAAGTGCCTCATGTAGTTGCGCTTAAAGGCGAAATAAACGACTTTGTGAATTTCATTACATCTTCAAATACTGCTCGCTCAATAATCGAAGATTTTGGCAAGGACAAATTTGGCTTCCCGCTTTTTGAACTTTTGAATTAGAAATGGGAATAGATATAATTTTAAGGTCACTCTGGATTGCATTCTGGGCACTCTTGTTTGGGAGCATATTCGGCATTTCAATAGGGATCTGGTTTTCACTTAAAAATTTCAGATTTAAGCGGCCTCTTTTTCTTTTACTTTATTTATTCCTTTCGCTTCCACCAATAACCATTGGGCTTTTTCTCTACCTTATGTTTTCTCGGAGTGGAGTTTTTGGATTCCTTGGCTGGCTTTTTACCACGAAGGTGATGATCATAGCACAGGCTATTATGGCTACTCCTCTTATTTCAATTATCACTTTTAATTCACTTGAGCACCGCGGCAAAAAAATATATGAGACCGCCCTTCTTCTTGGTGCAAAGCC
>MNXV01000063.1:0-2924 GCA_001871575.1 Caldisericum sp. CG2_30_36_11 | reverse complement strand
TTAAAGAAATCAGATTTAGTTTAGGCCTTGCAGTTGCTACTGCTTTTGGGAGGGTTATTTCAGAGGTTGGTGCAAGTACTCTAATTGGAGGTGACATAGAGAGCAAAACAAGAGTGATGTCAACTTCAATTCTCACAGAAACGCGTATGGGCAATTTTAATTTTGCTTTAAAGCAGGCACTTGCGCTTATTTTAATTTCACTCGCAATTAACTTTTTTATCCTTATATGGCAGGGGAAGACAGAGTGATACTCAACGCAAAAAATATTATAAAAAAATACCCATCATTTACTCTGGACATTGATGATTTCTCTCTTGATGGAGACGTTTACTTCCTTCTTGGTCCTAATGGTGCAGGAAAAACAACACTTCTCAGGATCCTGTCGGGGTTAGAGAGAGTTTATAAAGGCGAAGTACATTTTAAAGGAAAAGAGATAATTAACGGAAGGAAACCATTTAACGGAGGAATTTACCCAGAACTAAGCTATTTTCCTTCAGCACCAATTCTTTGGAACGAATCAGTCAAGGAAAATGTATCATATGGATTAAAACTTAGAAAATTGCCAGGACACATAATAAATGAAAAAGTGATTGAAATCTCAGACAAACTTCAGATTTCTCACCTTCTTAAAAAGAGTGCAAGAGAACTTTCCTCAGGAGAAAATCAGATAGTTGCTCTTGCCAGAATGCTTGTACTTGAGCCTGAGCTTTTATTTCTTGATGAACCGACAGCAAATCTAGATGTTAAAAAAACTGTCCTGCTTGAAGAAACACTTCTTGAATATCAGAAAAGTAAAAATGCAGCAATATTTTGGGCGACTCACAATCTTTTTCAGGCAAAACGGCTTGCAGAATTTATATTTTTTATCTGGGACGGAAGAATTATCGAAAAAGGAGAGGTAGAAGTTTTCTTTAAGAGGCCCAGAACCACTGAATTAAAAGCTTTTCTTCAGGGCAAATTTTATTGAGCTGTTTTCAATTTTTTTGCTTTTTGCTGAATTAACAAGGAGATTCTAAGACGAGTACGGGCTGACAAATTTCTCCTCACCGTGTGAGCTAATGTGGCAGTCGCCTCTTTATAATCGCTCGTGCCACCTAACGAATATCCGAAACGTATAGATAGCAAGTGATGGAGAAATTTAAAAAGGGGCGTATCTCGCCCCTTTTTGTAATGAGTCTGATATACTTATTTATGGCGCAGTGGTTGTTGCTATACCTATGTTATTAGCGTTATCAAATGCAAATACGTAAACCAAAGAACCATCCAGCACATTATATGAATTTTCTGTTGGGGGAACCCAATATATATTATCAAAATCATCGTTAATAACTACTGCGTATCCCCAGATTTTGCTTGAAGGCCCAGGATCAAATGAATTCCACATTATCCTTGTCGTACCATCTTTATTGATCTTTGTATTGGTTATAGAGACAACAGGATCTACTCTGTCTACCATTACATTAAATGTTATTACTTGAGGTGGGTCATAAAGAGTTTTATTAATCGTTATTGGTGCTAATGCACTTAGAACAAGCTGGTAATTTCCATCAGGAACAGGGTTCGCTCTTGAATCTGTTCCATCCCACCACCATGGTTCACCTGTATATGGGTCATAGGAATACCAGCCCATCTTATAGAGTTGATAGGCAGTATCTATATTCTTCAAATAAATACCCGGTGATTTCATAATTGAAATGTTTACACTTTCTGCATTTCTTAATAGCCACATATTAGCTTCGAGCATGTAATCGGAGGGATTAAAAGCAATTGCCTTTCTGTCGAGATTGCCATAGAAATCTACTCCTGTAAAGTACCAGTGACCATCATAAACTTCAGGCCAGGTTACTGGTAATCCAAATACATATGTTGATGCAAAGTCTAATGGGTCATCCGCTGGTGGATCCATTACAGGGTTGAACTGCCAATCTTTTTCATTGAAGTCGTTCCAGCTGCCGAGGAATCCCATGTAAGGAATGTGCAGAGCGACACCACTCTGTGGAGTAAATGATATAAAACCTTCGATATATGGCCAACCCGTCCAATCTTTAATTTTCTTTGCATTAACTGTTACTGTCACAGTGCTTGTATGTCCTGCTTGAACATTTATACTTCCGGAAGGATTGGTGGATACAATATTGCCTAAGGGGATTGAAGTTAAGTCGAAATTAGTAGTCTGGGCTGTTGCTAAGATGTTATAAGTGACATCAGAACTTCCATTATTGGTCAAACTGAGAGTAAATGCTATTGGTTTTACTTTATAGTCAGGTATATCCCCGAGTGCGACATATGGGTTTCCTGAACTATCTGTTAAGATTACGTCATTGTGCAGAGCATAATTAATATTTACTCTCCCTGCTCCCATAAGATGCGGTGAATAAGGAAGCCCGGAAATTGGATCAGTAAGTAGTTCTGCAGTATTCATTAAGGCAATTTTTACCTGTTCCGGTGTCCAGTTGGGGTGTTCTTGCATTACAAGTGCTGCACATGCTGCAATATGTGGCGCAGCCATAGAAGTTCCAGAATAGTTTGCATAGCTTCCCTGTGCTATTGGAACTGTTGACCAGATTCCACCGCCTGGTGCCGTAATCTCGGGCTTGAATGAAAGGTCTGGTGCAGGTCCCCATGAAGAGAAATCTACCATCTTATCTGCTGCAGCTCCGTTATTTACCTCAACATAATAGCTCGTTGAGAATGCAACTCTACCAGTGCCATCACCTGTAGGATTGCTTGATGAGGCTATAGCTTTAGCAAGAAGGAAAAGGCCTCCCGTACGTCCTATAAATACTGCAGGAAGAGTTTCACCTCCAGTGTTCATTGTAATAAGCGAATCTCCACCTGATGCACTGTTGTATATAATTGCCCCTATTGCACCGGCTGCTGCTGCATTACGAATCTTTAAGCTAAAATAACAAGTACCTCTCTGG
>MNXV01000045.1 GCA_001871575.1 Caldisericum sp. CG2_30_36_11 | reverse complement strand
TAAAATCTCTTCCTGCTTTTTAGTTAATTTCTCCACAAGCATCACCTCAATCATATTATACGAACGTTTGTTCTAAATGCAAGAGAGACTTTTGAAAAAAATTGAGTTTAACTGTTTACATATTCAAGCCAATTATATTTATCATCTTCTCCTGTTACGATCCTGAAAAATTTCTCCTGAATCATTTTAGTAATTTCTCCAACTTTTCCATTGCCAATTAAAACCTTATCAACAGTTCTCACAGAGGTTACTTCGGCTGCAGTTCCTACGAGAAAAATTTCATCAGCAACATAAAGCATTTCTCTTGACATAAGCTCGAACCTTATATCAAAGCCAGCATCTTTAGCAATTTGTATAACAGAGTCTCGCGTTATACCTTCAAGAATGGAAGCAGACAGAGGTGGAGTAAAAAGTACTCCATTTTTAACGACAAATATGTTCTCTCCACTTCCTTCGCTTACAAAACCAAAGTTATCGAGGAGTATTGCCTCATTAAAACCATAACGATGAGCTTCCATAAGCGCAAGTTGAGAATTTAGATAATTACCGTCTGCTTTGGCAATAGAAGGGATAGTATCAGGTGCAAACTTTCTCCAGGATGAAACCATAGCATCTATGCCTTCATTCATGCCTTTGTCTCCAAGGAATTTTCCAAGATCGAATGCTATGATTGAGGCCTCAACTGTAGCATCACTTCCATCAGGAAGTATGGTGCCGTAACCTCTATAAACTATAGGCCTTATATAGCTATCTTTAAGTTCATTTTTCCTTAAAAGTTCTTTCGTTGCTTCGCGTAATTGCTCAAAAGGAAAAGGTATCTCGATTCTGTAAATTTTTGCCGAATTATACAACCTCTTGAGATGGTCATTTAATCGAAAAATAGCAGAGCCATTAGAAGTATCATAACTTCTTATGCCTTCAAAAACACCAGAGCCGTACTGCACAACATGAGACAATATATGAATTTTTGCATCCCACCATGGAATAAAATCTCCATTCATCCAGATGTACTTTGCTTCTTTTATTGCCATTGTTTCGCCTCCTTGTAAAAAATTTGCTCATATTCTATAACAAACTGAATCTAAAATCAACCCCTTAAAACAAAAGATTACATCGATTTCTAAAAGACAATATATTGATCTTTTCAGTTAAAGCAATGTATTCTATAAGCAAAATTGCTTAAAAATAAATATTCAGCCTTTTAAGACTTCTGCAGCATACATTGAAGCAAGTTTCGAGTGCTCATAATAAATCCCGCCTTGAAGGTAAACAACATATGGAGGTTTCATCGGAGCATCTGCAGAAAGTTCAATTGATGAACCTTGAATAAATGTTCCTGCTGCCATAAGAATTTTGTTGTCGTAACCTGCAAGAGGGGCTGGCTGAATCTCGGCATCCCAATCTATTGGAGACACCTTTTGTACTGCCTGTGCAAATTTAATCAATTTATCAGGGTCATCCAGTTTAATGCCCTGTACAATGTCCCCTCTTAGCTCGTTGAATTTCGGCTTAACTTCATAACCAAGGAGCTCAAATAGCCTTGAAGCAAAAACTGCTCCTTTAACGGCGTTTGAAACAACCATAGGCGCGAAGAAAGCACCCTGCAAAAAGAGCCTTGTTAACCCGAGCATTGGTCCAATGTCCCTACCAACACCTGGAGCAGTAAGCCTTGATTCTATTTTGTTTATATACTTTTCTTTCCCTGTGATATAGCCCCCAGTTGGGGTAATTCCTGCACCCATATTCTTTATGAGAGACCCCACCACAACATCAGCACCTGCATCGGTTGGCTCAAGATCCTCTACAAATTCTCCATAACAGTTATCAACCATAATGCAGATATCTGGATTTATTTTCTTAGCCTTGTCAATATATTCGCCTATTTCTGCAATTGTGAGTGATTTTTTAAAAGAGTAACCCCCTGATCGCTGAATGACGCCAACATTTGCCCTTTTGATCTTCTCAATATCAAGCAATTCGTTAAGGTCGGTTTCTTCATAATTAATATTGAAATCCCTTAGCGAGCCTTCGACCTTTCTTATTCCAATCACCCCTTCTCCTGTTTCATAAGGTTCACCCGAAAGATAAAGAAGCGTATCTTTGGGCCTTAAAAGCCCGAACAAAGATATTGCTATGGCATGAGTCCCTGAAACTATCTGAGGCCTCACCAAAGCTTCGTCAGTGTGGAATATATATTTATAAACACTTTCAACTTTCTCCCTTCCAGAATCCTTGTAACCATAACCAGATGTATCCCTAAAGTTAAAATCAGAAATTCTTGAACGCCTGAATGCATCAAGCACTTTTAAAAAATTATGACTTCTTACGGATTCGATTTCTAAAAAAACAGGAGAAGCCTCCCGCTCAGCTATATCTGCAAGTTCCCTAATTTCATTGCTTATGTTAATCTCCATATGCAAACTCCTTTACGCGCTCTTCAATAGCCGGCAAAACATCATTAAGATTTTCAGTGTTAAACCAAACGACATCGTTCTCTTTCTTAAACCAGGTAATTTGCCTTTTTGCAAAATTCCTCGTCTTCTGTTTTATTACAAAAATCGCTTTGTCGAGAGGAATCTCACCATCAAGGTACATAATAACCTCTTTGTAACCAATTGCTTGAAGAGCAGTTTTTGACCAATTTTCATAGTTCTTTTTTAATATTGCAACTTCTTTAACAAAACCCTCCTCAAACATCCTGTCAACTCGCAGGTTAATACTATTATAAAGCGCATTTCTTTCTTGCACTAACCCAATTTTTAGAAAATTAAAAGGTGCTTCATCGTTTGAAACTTCAGAGATTTTTCTTCCTGTGATTTTAAAATATTCTATAACTCTTATAAGCCTTTTTCTATCGCTTTTTCCGACTTTTTCTGTTGCTACAGGATCGATTTCATTTGCTAACTTTCTCAATTCATAAATAGGCATATTTGAAAGTTTTTCTCTCAAATTTTTATCAGGTGGAGCGGAAGTTTCAACCGGGAAATTCTCAGTCAGTGCTCGTATATAAAGCCCCGAGCCTCCCGCAATCAAAGGAAAATAAGCCCTTGATACAATTTCTTCAATCGTTTTAATGACAAGTTTTTTAAAATCTGCAATGCTAAATTCCTCTTGAACCGTGATAATATCAATAAAATGGTGTGGCAGTTCCTCACGAATCACCTTTGAAACTTTGTCTGTTCCAATATCCATCCCTTTATAAAATTGCATTGAGTCGGCAGAGACAATCTCAATGGGAAATTTTCGCGCAAGATAAACTGCAACTTCACTTTTATGAGTTGCTGTCGGACCAAGAATTACTATCACTTTATTTTTCACGTTTTCTTCCCCAAAAATATTACAAAGTGCCTGGCACTTTGTAATAAAAATTACACCGGGAGAGCCCGAAGGTGAATAAAATCTGCATCAGTAATCTCAACATTTATTAAGTCTCCCAAATTACCGGCTTTCCCCTCAATAATCACGAGCTTATCCTGCGGGATCCTGCCAAAGGTTAAACCGTTTCCAAAACTTTCAACGAGAACCTCAACCGTTTTCCCAATATATACGCGGTTCTTTTTAAGAGAAATGTCATTTTGAACCTCTAAAAGTTCATTTAGTCTTTGTTTTTTAACCTTATCTTCAACCTGACCATCCATTTTCGCTGCAAGCGTATAAGGCCTCTTAGAAAATGCTGCAATAAAACTTTTGTCAAACCTTATTTCTTCTACAAGCTTCTTTGTCTCGATGAAATCTTCATCGGTTTCGGTAGGGAAACCAACAATTATATCAGTAGTAATAGATACATCCCTGAACAATCCATTGATTTCGTTTATAAGAGAAACATAATACTCCCTGGTATAACCTCTTTTCATCAATTTAAGTATTCTGTTACTTCCAGATTGAACAGGCAAGTGAAAATGTGGGCAAATATGCCTTAATTCACCCATCCTTTTCAAAGTTTCGATATTAAAATCCGCCGGGTGTGAGGTAAGAAACCTGATTCTCTTTATCCCTTCCATTCTATCAATTTCCTCAAGAAGCTCAATAAGCCCGTTTTTATTCCCATAATCAAAACCATAATGGTTTATGTTCTGCCCGAGAAGAGTAATTTCCTTTGTGCCAGCTTTTACAAGGGCTTCGATCTCATTAATAATTTTATCAAGGGGTTGGCTTTTCTCCCTTCCTTTTGTAATAGGAACTATGCAGTAAGTGCAAAAGCTGTTACAGCCAAACATAACAGGTACAAACTCAAAAGGCTTGCCTTTAGTTCTTTCGTATGTCATTGTATCGGCACTCACGGGAATTAAAATGTTAAATATTTTTTCACGTCTTTCGTTGAGAGGTTCATCGCCTTTAAGAATTGTTAGCACGCTATCTTTGCCAATTTTTTTTATTTTCTTCTCTTCTGTCGTTGCCACACAACCTGTGACTATACTTTTAGGAAAGCCATTTTTTTCATAAAGGCTTCTTACAAAGCCAACTCTACTCAAAAGCTTCTCCTCAGACTTCTCCCTCACAGAACAGCTATTAAGCAAAACAAGATCCGCTCTTTTGATATCGTCAACTTCTTCAAATCCAAGGTTTTGAAGTGTTTCCCTGAATTTATTGGACTCATACTCGTTAATCTGACACCCGTAGGTGATTATATTAAATTTCTTCATATACCTTTTTACATTCTATCTTCAATAGCTTCTTTTTCTTTTCTCCAAATTCACGTTTATTTAAGCCACTTTTTTTAATTGCATTGGTATCAATTTTTATTTTACTCCACTTATCGAATAAACTAAAAGCCTTTAAAACATCTCGCAAATCAAAATAGGTTGCGATTGCACATAACGGAATACGAATTTCTCTTGTATTATTAAAAAACGCTTCGAACAAACTGTCAAAGTTATTTTCAATTTTTAAATTAACCATCTTTTCAATGTATTGCATTTCTCTGCCTGTAAACCCTGTTAAAAAGAAATTAAAATGTTTGACGAGGACAGATATCTTGCAAAGATCTTTAAACGAAACATCTTTATTCACTTCTTTATCAAGCAAATCCATTTTTTCAATCAAATTAAACCTCGACAGAAACCCAGTTAAATCTTGCCCGAATAAGATTTTTAAAATCTCGACAAGCTCTTTGAAATCTGAATGCAAAATTTTCTTTACTTCTTCCCTGACTCTTTCTTTTGACACATTCTTAAGGAGTGAAACACCTTCGCATATAAACTTTTTTGTGCTAGTTCCAATAGAAAGTGACAAATCGCAAGCAAGTCTAATTCCCCTCAGGGACCTCAGGGGATCTAATTTTATGGAATCATCATTAACTACACTTAAAACACGGTTTTTAAGGTCATTGAGAAATTCGCCTTTAAAAATACTTTTGTCTGATTTTACATCATAATAAAGAGCATTCATTGTAAAATCTCTTTTGTTTGCATCTTTTTTAATCGAGTCATCAAGAACCATAAAATCAAATGTAAAATTGTTTGAATTCGCTCTTAGAAGTAAAAATCGTTCTTCATTTAAAGAAAAATGAGAAATCTTTCGCTCTTTTAAAAAATCTCTTATGCCATCCAAATCGCTCTTCGAAACTACAAAATCAAAATCTTTTAAAGGTATGCCATAATAAGCGTCGCGTAAAGCACCTCCTACAAGATACATGTTAGAAACCTCTGTTTTAAGTAAGTTAATAAAGGTTTTTGAAAGGGTTTCCTTAATTAAATTTAGGGCTCTCTCCATTTTTCTCTTTTTATTGAGACCGCTTTACCTGAATCGTCTATATCCAAAACGACATAATCTACGACAACTTTCCCTTCGGCTGGTTGAAATGCCCATGGCAAAAGGGTCAAAAAACGTTTTAAAGCAATTTCCTTATCAAGGCCAATGATCGAATTCTCCACCCCGCACATCCCAACATCTGTAATATACGCAGTGCCACCTGGAAGTATTCTTTCATCAGCCGTTTGGACATGTGTATGCGTACCAAGCACTGCGCTTACTTTACCATCAAGAAAAAAGCCCATTGCTTTCTTCTCGCTTGTTGCCTCTGCATGGAAATCCAAAACAATGTTTTTTGTCTTACCTGATATTTCATCTATCAACTTTAAGGCGGCATCAAAAGGTGAATCGATAGGAACAAGATCGACTCTGCCCTGAATATTCAGGACAGCGATCGTTAGACCTTGCCTTTCAAGGATTTCGTAACCTTTGCCAGGTGTTCCAGATGGAAAATTTGCAGGCCTCAAAACAAAAGGTTTCCTGTCCAAAAAATCCCATGATGTTCTTTTATCGAAGGTATGATTGCCACCGGTTATTAAATCAACGCCACTTGAAAGAATTTCATCGGCAATCTCTTCTGTAATGCCTGCACCATGAGCTGCATTTTCACCATTTGCAATGACAAAGTCCGGCTTAAAAGCTTCTTTAATATCAGGTAAGAACCTTCTTAAGACTTTTCTCCCTGGTTTTGCAAATATATCACCAATAAAAATAACTCTTATCATAGTAAAATGTGCTAGCAAAAAGCTAGCACAAACGAATCCCTTTCAAAATTTAACCTCAAATTATTTCTTCTCTTCCTTTGCTTTTTCTTCTTTGCCCTTCTCTTCTTTGCCTTTCTCTTCTTTGGGAGCTTCTGTTCCAGGTGCTGCTACTACACCTTCTTCAGGTACTACTTCAGCTACAGGAGCAGGGACTTCTTCAACTGTCGGAGTTACCACTGAAACAACTACAGTATCAAGAGGAGTATAAAGTTTAATCTTTTCAGAGATTTTAAGATCCTTTACATAGTAAACATTCTTTATTTCAAGATCTGTAACATCGATCTCGATTCTGTCAGGAAGATCAGTTATTAAACCCTCGACCTCGACCTTATAAAGGCCCTGGTCAAGAATTCCTCCCATTTTTATACCCTTTGCTTCTCCTTTAGTTACAACGGGGATAGTCGTATAAATTGGTTTTTCAAGATTTACAGCCTCGAAATCCACATGAAGAATTTTACCGCCTATAGGATTTCTCTGTATCTCCTTAAAAATCGTGGGATATACATTTCCTTGAACTTCCAGGTCGACAAGAACATTTCTTCCTTCTTTCTTCGCAATAACAAGAAATTCTCTTTCGTTTATAATAACTGACAAACCGTTTAAGTTTTCGCCATAGACAATGCCTGGAATAAATCCTTCATGCCTATATTTATTCAACATTCCTTTGGTAGAAACTTCTCTTTTTTCTGCTTTTAATTGCACTCTTTTCACTATTCACACTCCTTCCTACAAATTCAGTTTATATTATACATATTTAAGAAGATTTTTCAAAGAGTTCACTTACTGACTCATGAAAAACAATTCTCTTAATCGCTTCTCCAATAAGAGAAGCCACGCTCAAGACCTTTACCTTCGAGGGGAGGTTAGTTCTTTGAGACACGGGCATTGTATCGGTTACAACTATTTCTTTTATCGCCGATTTTTCAAGTTTCTCAAGAGAGTCAAGTGCAAATACTCCATGAGTTGCACCTACATATACCTCTATTGCCCCTCTCTTCAAAACTTCTTCAGCTGCATTGATCATTGTTCCACCTGTATGAATTGCATCATCCACAAGAATAACGGTTTTATCTTTAACTTCTCCAATAAGCCTGGAAGTTTCCACTTCATCAGGACCCAATCTTTTCTTAACAAAAATCGCCTGTGTTGAATTTCTGATTCCTTTAGAAAATTCCGTAGTCCTTGGGACGGCACCTACATCAGGTGCTACAATGACAGGATTTTTAAGCTCCTTATCCTTGAAATAACTTCTAAGGAGAAGTACTGCCGTAAGGTTATCCAGAGGGATATCGAAAAATCCCTGTATCTGCCCTGCATGCAAATCAACAGAAATTACTCTCGTTGCTCCTGCAACTGTAATTAGATTCGCGACAAGTTTTGCGGAAATTGGTTCCCTTGACTTCGTTTTCCTGTCCTGTCTTGCATAACCAAAAAACGGAATAACAGCACATATAGACCTTGCAGAAGCTCTTTTAAGGGCATCAATCATTATAAGAAGTTCCATTAAATTGTCAGACGGTGAATAAGTAGACTGGATAACAAAAACTTCCTTGCCTCTAACACTCTCAAGACACCTTACGTAAATCTCTCCATCTGGAAACCTTGTGGAAAGAATCTCTCCTAAATTCATTCCAAGGTATCCGACAATGCTTTTTGCAAGAAAGATGTTTGAATTACCTGTAAAGATTTTAAAATCCTCGAATTTTTCACTTATCATTTGAAGATTTCCTCCTTTTTACCCATTCTGTTTTATTTACCTGTTTAGCCCTCCCGATAGCGAGCGAATCTTCTGGCACATTTTCAGTAATAACTGATCCTGCCGCCGTATATGCTCTTTTCTTTATTGTAACGGGAGCAACAAGCGTTGTATTAGAACCTATAAAAACATCGTCCTCAATATGTGTTGGGTTCTTTTTGTTTCCTTCAAGACCACTAAAGTTACAGGTTATGGTGCCCGCTCCGATATTCACATTTTTGCCGAGAGTCGCATCACCTATATAGCTCAAATGTGGCACTTTTGCGTTTTCGTTAAATTTAGAGTTTTTTACCTCTACAAAGGTACCAATTTTTACGCTTTTGTCAAGCACATTGCCTGATCTAATATATGCAAATGGCCCTACAGAACAATTAACCCCTGTTACAGAATTTATGATAACACTGAACTGGACTTTTGTGCCACTTCCTAAGGTTGAATCTATAATTCTTGCAAAAGGCCCAATTTCACATCCGCTTTCAATCCTGGTTTTTCCCTGTATAATTGTTCCCGGGTAAATTATAGTGTCGATGCCAATTTCGACCCCATAGTCAATGCTAACACTCTGAGGATTTATGATTGTAATTCCCTTTATCATAAGATTTTCAATTATTTCATTCTGTATCAAAGAAGTGGCAATTGAAAGTTCCTTTCTGTTGTTTACCCCATAAATTGGAAGCTTCCGAGGAAGGACCATTACTCCTATCTTTGTCTTTTCTTTCAACGCCTCAAACACATCTGTTAAGTAGTATTCCCCCTGTGCATTTTTATTTGAAATTTTTGAAAGTCCTTCTTCAAGAAATTCTTTATTAAAAATATAAATGCCAGTATTTATTTCTCTAACCAATTTTTCCGTAGGGGTTGCATCGCGCTCTTCAACAACTTTTATAAATCTTTTACCTTTCCTTATAACTCTTCCCAGACCTGCAGGCTCGAAAGCATTCGCAGAAAGTACTGTAACACCATTCTTATTACGCAAATGGAACTCTAAAAGCGACTTTATTTCTCCTTCTTTTATAAGGGGATTATCGCCCGTTGACACAATCACAAGAGTATCATATGGGAATTCATAGATCTTTGATAATCCTGCCTTTATAGAGTCACCCGTGCCAAGAGGAGACTCCTGAACAGCGACTTCCAGGCCTTTAAAAATATCTTCTGAAATATTTTTAGAGATAACCACAACTACTTTATCACTGATATTTTTAACTGTATCTATTGCATAAAAAACCATCTCTCTCCCGCAAATCCTGTGAAGGACTTTGGGAGTTTGCGAATACATCCTCTTACCGATACCTGCTGCAAGAACTATGGCGACCTTTTTCATTTTATCACTCTAAGTTCCTTTCCTATTTTTCCAAATTTTCCTATCCCAAAATCAAGATCTTTCTCGGAATGGACGGCTGAAACCATCACTCTAATTCTTGCTGTACCCTTTGTTACCATTGGGAATACAATCCCCTGAACAAATACACTTTCCCCAGCAAGCCTTGAACTAAATTCTTTAGTTACCTTTTCATCTCCTATAATTACAGGGGTGATAGGCGTTTTGCTATGCCCGATGTTGAAACCAAGTTTATTGAATCTATCTTTTATATAGTTTGCGTTATACCAAAGTTTTTTTACAAGGGCGTCATTTCTTGAAAGTATATCAACTACCGCAATAAGAGCTCTAGTATCAGCAGGTGAAAGTGGTGTGCTAAAAAGGAAAGGTCTTGCTCTTTGCTTCATATATTCGATAAGCACCGAAGAACCAGCAACATATCCCCCGATAACGCCAAACGCCTTTGAGAGCGTGCCAACATCTATATCTACCCTTCCTTCGAGATGGTAATAGTTTAAAATTCCTCTTCCGTTTTCGCCAAGGACTCCTTCCCCATGAGCATCATCAACCATTGTCATGGCATTATATTTATCTGCAAGTTCAACAATATCCGGAAGTGGTGCAATGTCACCATCCATACTGAATACACCATCAGTTGCTATAAGCTTCCTTCCCGGAAAACTTTTATAATCCTCGAGTTTGTTCTTCAAATCGCCCATATCAAGATGTTTAAATCTTACAATCTGAGCCCTGCTGAGTTTACAACCGTCAATAATGCTTGCATGATTTAGTTCGTCACTCAAAACAATATCCTGTTCGCCCACAACAAGAGGGATTACAGCAATATTTGCAAGTATCCCGGATTGAAGGAGGATAACGGCTTCTGCATCTTTAAATTCAGCGAGTTTTTTCTCGAGTTCTTCATGTATTGAAAGATTTCCTGCTATTGGTCTCACTGCACCAGCACCCACTCCGAACCTATCTATTGCTTCCTTTGCTTTGAGCTTAACTTCTTCGTTTGTACAGAAGCCAAGGTAATTATTTGCAACTAGATTAAGCATCTCCCTGCCGTTAATCTTAACCCAGGTACCCTGAGGTCCATCAAGCGTTCTTATTGTGCTGTAAAGCCCTTCTTGTTTTAATTTATCAATTTCTTCTTTTAAAAAAGAAAATTTTTTATTATCCATCCATCACCTCTTATTTTTCATTGCAAAGTGCCTGGCACCAAGTAATATTTTTGAATTGTTTTGTTAACTTTCATTATTTTCTCCAGAATATTTTATCATTTTTATAAATTTTTTCTATACTTCAAGAAGAAAGTTTAGGAAATTAATCTAAAAATTAAAAAGCCAAGTTAATCTTTGGAATTCTTAAATTGCAATAGAAAATTTTAAACAATCAATTATACCAAACTTACAGCCAAAAAAGCCTCATCATAATTAGATTTATTGTGTAATAAACAATAAGGGGGATTACAGAGGAAAATTTTAGAAGAAGGTATTTTGGGTCGCCCTACCCTCTTTTTGAGGCCCTGAAGTGCCTAATTTTAGATGGTTTTAGATTAGTATTAATGAGGGTTTTACGAAAAAATGCGGGTTTTTAAATTATAATTTTTGGAGTAATAATTTGAAGAATCAGCATAAAATGAAGGGTCAATTTTTTAAGGTAGGGTTCCCGGAGAGTAAAAGTTAAAAATTTAAAAACATTAGATTTTAAGCGAGGCAGAAAATTAATGATTTATGCCTTCCATTTGGATCAAAGCAAATTCGATTTGAAAACACTCCTGCAAGCCAATGATTGTTTTTGAGCAGGTTTTGCTATAATAGATATGGTCGGGGCAGTAGTTCAGCGGGAGAACGCATCCTTCGCACGGATGAGGTCAGGGGTTCAATCCCCCTCTGCTCCGCCATACATAGGACAAATTCA
>MNXV01000069.1 GCA_001871575.1 Caldisericum sp. CG2_30_36_11 | reverse complement strand
ATTATGAGTCTCTTTCTGCTGAACAGAAACAGAAAATTATAGCATTGTCGCCTGAACAGGTTATTGAGACGTATGAAAATACGGATGACTATAAAGTTGCATTAGCACTTCTATCTCCAGATTTTTTGAGAGAATTAGATGACCGCGAAGTATTGACGGAAGACATAATTAAATCCAGGGAACATCGAGAAATCACTTCGTGTGAGGATGTAACCAAAGAAAGGAATCACATGAGCCTTCCGCCTTTGTCTCCTGATGTACTTCAATTTGTAGTGTCTTTTAAAGATAAAGAATGGCCACATTTACTGTTTTTCAATTTAGACAAGTCTCACTATGATGGCCACTGGCAGATTTTAGGGTGGGGAACCAGTCCTTGAACTAGAAAAATAACTGAATGTTTCAAAAATTCAATGAAAAAGATAGAACTTTTTTTGGGTTTGCGAGTCTAATATAAAGAAGGAAATTTTAGCCTTAGGAGGACAAAAGGTGAAGAAACTTTGGGTTTTGATTGTAATAATTGTTCTATCTACTTCTTTTTTGGCAGGGTGTGGTAAAAAAAGTGAAATTGATTTGAGCAAAGTGCCGAATTATCTTAAAGAGATTTATTCAACTCTTGCAAGTGAGGGCATCAAGGTAAACTACAATCCTTATGTGGGAGATGATATAAAAATGGTTTCGCATGTAATGACCTCAAAATTGCGGGAGGAATTGCAGGAAGGGAAATTTCCTTCATCCTGGATTAAAGGAAAGATTGAGCTACCGGTCAACGAATCAGTTGAAGCTTCTTTTATTTTTGACAGCAAAAACGGATATATTGTTACAGGCAAGTATGTAATGACAGATAAGGGCCCTAAAATGGTACTGTATCTACATAAATTTGTAAACAGTATATCCTCTCTTTTAGAAACTCTTGACAAAGCCCCGAATAAAGAAACAGCGTCAGGCGGAACTGCTGGAAATTTTTCTCCTCAGATTAATGGAGATTTTGTTGTTTGGCTTGCAACTCCTGGAGATGGAGGCTCCGTAGGACCTTACCATATCTGGGCTTACGACATAAGCAAGAGAGAATTTTTTGAAGTTACTTCTTTTGAGGATTCTCCACTTCCAAATGGCTGTATTTTGGATGATTCTTGTGATCCTCTTTTTAACCTCTATCCTGATAATAAGCTTATTGTTCAAACTGTCTTCGAAGACACAAAATCTAAACTCTTTTTTACACGTATTAAGCTCTACGATCTTAATACGAAGAAAGATGAAACACTTGTTTTATCAAAAGATTACAACTACAATGTAGAAATTTACGGATACAATTCAGCTCTTGCAGACGAGACCTTTTTTGTAACAAGGTGCAAACTCTACCAAACAAGGGAAGAAAACGAGAAATTTGCAAGCTTTACAGACATTGCAAATAGGGAAGTAGTGCAAATTAATCTAAAAACGAAACAGGTTTCTCCTTTTATTTTCAAGCACTTCATAGTTTACGGAAGCTCGAAAGGTAATATTTTGCTTGTGGCATTTGACCCCAATTATGCCTATCATGATGTCTGGCTTTATAATTTAAAAGATAAAACACTCGATTGTGTTTTAAAGTGCCCGTCGGTCAAATGGAAGATAAGGGAAAATACTATTTATTAACTCCTGATGTTGATTTATTAAATAAAGGACTTACCTATTTCCGTGACGGATGGAACTCTATAATTCCGGGATACTATTTTTCTTTTGCTAAGAAGAAGCTATTTTATGTAGGAAATTTTATTTCCTCTTTTGAGGGCAATTATTTTCTGGTTTATGATGAAACTACAGGTAACCAGCCTCCCGAAGAAAAAATTTCCTCTCTTTTAATACAGCCTGAGTAATTATAAGTTTTTGGCGGAGTCATTGTAAATTTTGATGGAAGCAAAAATTAAAATATGGAGTTGAAGATAATATATACTTTATAATATAGAAACTTTATTTTTACTGCTCTTTAAATAGGTTACGATACATATGAGACTATGCAATAATTTGCAAGGTATTGAAATAAGAATTCACGATTTTTCATATAGGTTTTTATGTGAGGCAACGATTCAATTTTATATAGTTTTTTAGTGAGGCAATTTGGAGACTTATAAAAAAAATGATTAAGCTATTATTAAAAGAGGAGAAATTTATTCCTCGGAAAGGAGGTGATGGACGTTGAAAAAGGGAAGAGTTCCTCGAAAGACAAATAGGAGAAGAAAACTTGGCAAGTTGAGAAGAAAAGAAAGTAATTTTGCAGTTTGTAGAAACTAAACAATGCTGGCAGATAAAAAAAGAATTTTAGAAAAGACAATGAGTGTTGAATTTATTAAAAAGTAAACAAAATCGTAAAATTAAAACAAGGAGTTTAAAAAGATGAATAGAAAAATTATAAAGATAATCAAATGGTTTCTTCTGTTGAGCTTAATTTTCTCTTCCCTATTTCTCTTTAACTACTCATATTTTAAGGGAAATGATGGTATATTCTTTTTAAATGCACTTGATGCCAATGGTATAAAAAGCAACTACGCTTCGTTTAGTGTAGATAGTCTCACATGGGTTCTATTTAAATTTTCTAAAAACCAAGACCATCTTGGACTTATAATAAGTTACTCCTCAAGCCCTTGTGGTATACCATATTTTTGTTACTTTGATGTTAAAGGTTGTTTGACGACGCTTGAAAATAATACATTCTGGGGTGAGGGCGATTCTCTTGTAAAACTAGAATATATTAAACCATATCTTAGATCAAAATCTGCTATAGTAGTCTTTGTGAGGCCTATAGGAGAAAATTTGAATCCTGTTGATTGCAAGGTTATTGATATTTTTCTGAACACCAAAAGGGTTCCATATTTAAGGTCTATTTCGTTACAAATAAAAACTATGCCAATCTTTCTTAAATCTGAATTTTATCATCTCGAAACCGACGAGGTTGATCCTTCTATTTTTCTGCAAATACCAATGTTAGCCCTTACAGTCTTATTTTCTTTACCATATCTCTATTTTCAAGTTATCATTCCTCCTTCATTCTCTATTCCTTTCTTCTGGCTCTGGGTCGGATTCAGTGTATTTTATATTTTTGCACCACACGAAACCTTAAAACAAATTGGAGAAAAGATAAAAGAATTACTTCATAAACGTTCAAACAACTAAGTCCTTGAAGGGTTAAAAGGCAAAATGGATAGAAAAATTATAAAGATAATCAAATGGTCCCTCCTTTTAAGCTTAATCTTCTCTTCCCTGTATCTCTTTAATTATTCCTATTTTAAGGCTAGCAATGGTATTTTCCTTTTAAATGCACTTGACTCAGTTGGTGGTAAAATCGGTAACTATATTGCATTTGATGTAGACAGTCCCGCATGGCTTTTATTCAGACCTTATCATTTGAAACAGAGGCGTGACTGCTTTGGTCGTTTGAGGCTCTTCTACAAATACAAAATACCTTATACTGATCCAATTTATGTTGATAATGGGAAGCGGGTTGGCTGTGTGATTGATTTTTGGTATCTCAATTTAAAGGCTTGTCCAGGACCAGATATATACGATATAGGAGAGAAACCTATGGAACCATTTTTAAGGTCAAACTCAGCTATTGTTTTTTATTATGTTCTAACCGCAGATGGCTATTATAAGACTATTCTTACCCCTGACGACTATAAAATTATTGATAGTTTTTTGAATACAAAAAGGATTCCCTATCTAAAATCTATTGCTCTACAGATAAAAACCATGCCATTCTTCCTTAAATCCGAACTTAACCACCTGGAGACAGATGCCAACAATGTTCTTCTACAAATGCTTATGTTGGTCTTTACAGTCGTGTTTTCTATACCATATCTTTATTGTCAAGTTGTTGTTCCTCCAACATTATCAATTCCTTTTTTCTTTCTCGGGGTTGCCTTCAGCATATTTTACATCGTTACGCCATACAGAATTCTAAAACGAATTAAAGAAAGAATTTTGGGAAAATTATAGAATCTTGCAAGTGTGACATGCTCTCAATGTAGATAAGGATTATTTTACCTTAACGCATTAATCAAGGAACTTCCAAACTCCAAGTCAAGCATTACGGAATGTTATAAATGTGAACTTAAACCAATCTTTTTTTCTGTCAAAAACTCTATTATGGGTAGAAATTTGCAAAATCGATTTCATCCTTTATTATTTTATTCAGGTCTGTAAACTTATGGTTTTGAGTGTTAAACAAATAGTATTTGAGTAAACCATCTTTTGTGCTTACAGCAATCAAAATATCATTGCCATCAGCAGAAGTTTGGCATCTACCTCCCAAAATATTATCTAAAAAATTTTCTTTTATCTTGAGTTTTGTATCAGTTGACAGATCCAGGAGATAGAGAGAGTTATTCTGTGAGTCCTGATATATTAGATAATCATTCAAAATACTGAAAGTGTTGCTTCCAAAATTACCTTCAAGGACTTCTTTTTTGTCTCCATTTGTGCTTGCAAGCAAAACATTTTCACCGCTTCTCACAATTATATATTTTCCATTTGAAGCCGAATAAGCAAAGGTATAATCGGTCTCACTATCTCCTAAAAGCTTTGTTTTAGCGCTATTATCCATGTCATAAGTCCAAAGGGACCATTTTCTTAAATCAGGATCTTCTATTTGGTATATTATCTTATTGCTATTAGGAATAAGGACAAAACCAAAAGGCATCGGGTATACAATACCTTCTGTTTTATCAGTAAGCTTGTGCTTATTACTTCCATCAATATTCATAATCCAAAGGGAATACTCTTGAGAGCCAATAAGAGCAAATGTAAAAATAATTTTGTCATTTTGAGGAGAAAGTTTCACCTCATAGCAATTGCCTTGTAAGTCTTTAGTTAAGTTATTTTGGGTTTTATCATCAATTGAAACTTTCAAAATAGAGCGTTCACCTGTAGTAGGGTTTGGATACAAAAGAATTACCTCAGAATCGTTGTTAATAAACGAAACAAAATACCCATAAGGCAGAACTGCTTTAAGGCTTCCATCTATGCTTATAAAATAACTTAGTTCTTTGCCATTATTGGCGAAGCTAAAAAAGAGTTTCGTTCCATCTTCCGAAAAGTCAGTTAACTCCACAAAAGGTCTGCCACTTACCGTATTGATTGCAAGCAATGGAATATGGATATTGCCTGTTAGATTTACTCGCTTGCTTCCGTTAACTCTCGTGGAAAAATAGCAATTTTTCTTGAGTACAGGATCAAATGCTGTGGAAATAATCCACTCTGAATCTTTTGAAATAATGAATTCTCCAAATTGTGTTCCGCTTCCACCTGCAGATGGCTCTAAACTTTCTGCAACATTTACTTTACTGCTATTCTCTAAATCAACAATCCAAATTCCAAAAGGCTCTTTACTTCCAAAAATAAGTTTATCACCTTTAATCATAGGGCTAAAAAAGGTGTTACCAATTCCTTTTGTGAGCTCAGTTAATTCGTGTGTTTTTGTATTAATACTCCAGATTGAAGTGATTGGCAAGTTATCCGATGATTGTGAAGTATAAATAAAATTGTCTGCATAAAAACCAATTCCCTTTATAAAATCATTGTTACTTACATCAGAGAGTTTTGTAACCCTTCCTTTTTCGTCTATTTTTAAAAAGCTTCCATTTGCTTTCACTAAGATAGGAGTAGAAGTTATTTTAGTAGAGAGACTCCATACTGCAACAACTGCGGAAGCAATTAAAACTAAAATTACAAAAAGGATTAGAATTTTATTTTTCATTTGCAACCTCCGAATATATTTTAGTAATCTTCGTAAAACGACAAAACTACGATAGGGCAATTAAGATTGTAGAGACAAGGTAATTTTAGATAAGTTCTTAATCCTGAATGCAAAAAGAGTATGATGCAGACCAGAACGAGATATTGAAGCAAAAATTGGCAAATAGAAATATATTGTGAAAATTACCGGTAAGTTATGCTGATAAATTACGAGAATTTTTATTTTCAGATGACGCAGAAATAGTTCTGGGGACTTCAGGCTATATACTTAATTTGATAGTGTAGCGCATTATCTATTCCTCATGCAATAAAAATAGCGAAAGGTGCTTTAACATTTTAGGCTAATGATTAAATTTAACCAGTTCTTGACGTATGCCTTAAAAAAGTGGGGATAAGTTCAAAGAATTTTATCAAATGATTTGAATTTTTAGAATAGGTTTTTAATGAGAGAATTTTGATGCTTGATGAAATTCTCAAAAGAGATAAACTTTTATTGAGGGATAAAAAATCGCTCAATTTGGGTTTCAATAAAAACAATCTTAGCTGTTAAAAGTTAAATTTTTAATAAAATATTTTAAATAGGAAGCACAAAATGAAGAAATTTAAAAAATTTTTTACTGTTTTGCTCTTTTCACTTCTTGCTACAGTTCTTCTCTACCTTATATTTGTAGGAACAACCTTTTTAGGAAACAACCAAAAAAACCCACTAAAGGCTGAGGGAGATTACTGGACACTTGCTGTAAGAGGAGAAAGCTCACTTATTTTGGGAAATGACCTTGTTTTAAAAGAGAAAATAGAAGATCAGATAAAACCTATTCTTGAAAACGCCTTAAATGCCACTTATTTAGAAAATGGGAGGATTCTTGCCTGCAATCAATCCATGGCATTACTTGAGTTAAGAGACGGAAAATGGGAAGAGCTGCTTCCTATATGTTCTGTTAATGGCCCATTTTTTCAAATCCCGGGTACTAACAAAATTATTTTTATGAAACCTTATGGGTGTAAAGGTGCAGGAGATTATGCATCTTTTAACTCAATTGCAATTTATGACTTTGAGAGCAAAAGGGAAGAAGAAATATTGAAAATTGAAAACAGGGCTATCGACTTATACGGAATTTTTAAGAATTATGCAGTGATAAATACTTTCGAAAATACAACTGATGAAAAAATGTCTATAACCTTATTACCTCTTTTTGAAAATCAAGAAAAAATGGAAAAAATTAAAGAACTACCATTATTTTCCCATTACCCCCAACTCTCTTTTACAAAACCCTATCTTTCTTATCCTGTTTATTCAGAAAAAAATGAGAAAAAAATTATAATCATTAACCTTGAGAAGCAAAAGAAAATCATAATTGATGGCGAAGAGCCAAAATGGAGAAAAGAAGGTTTAGAAATAATTAAAAACGGAAAGAAGACGAGTTTAACCTTAGAAGAAATTGAATCACTTATAAACAAAGAGGGGGATTAGCAAATGAGGAAAAATCTAAAAATCTTTTTGTTTGCCTTGCTGCTATTTTTTTCATTTGCTTTTTTAACTAATGCTTATGCGGCTGGATTTTTTTCCTTGCCAGTGTCATCTTCAACACCAATTTCTGCATATTTTGATTTAAATCCTGCTTCTGGATATATAAGAGATTGGACTGGCTGGACTGGAAGAAATTGGATATATGGACACGCCTACGACGGCCATAAAGAAACAGATTATGACGGGCAAGAAGGGAATCCAATTTATACGGCTAATAAATACCCAGATTTTGCAAGAACAGTGTATACATACAACTATAATGGAAACACATACCCAAATGGACCTGTAATTTATGGCACACATATAATAATTTCACATGATAATACTACATATAAAACTGTATATGCTCATTTAAAGTATAATTCTATTCTTACTTGGGTAGGTAATTCTTATAACTATAGTTTTCAATGCGCACAGATGGGGAATACTGGTTATTCTTCAGGCGATCATCTTCATTTCGAAGTAAGATCCAATGATACCCCTATATGCCCGTACTATAATGGGTTAATGCCATAAAGTTTTTTGTTAAATGGTTATTATCTCTCATATTTTATTATTGTGCTAATCCCGTAATTGGGTGACTCCTCTTATTTAAGGTAAAGGCTCAACGACAGCGATTACAAAGGGGTAATATTTTGTATAAGTAGTAATTCAAGTCTTTTAGATTTATGAAACAAAGCAATCCCTTAATCATCTTCCAGCCACCAAAGCCTCTTTTATTTTCTTTCTATAGGCTATCTCACCTCTGTTTTACCACTGTTCTTAATTTGCTACAATTCTATAAAAATACCTGCTCCTCTTTTCCTTTTGTTTTCTTCTTTCATTTTCAGTACATACTTCAATGGGAAGTTGCCTTCTATAACACTACGAGCCCCCGGCACCATTTTTATAAAGAGAACAACATCTAAATATTCAATAATAATTTAAACGATGAAATTTGAGTAACGATATTCCTTGCTTCGGGAATTATTTAGTTAGAAAAACCTTTTATATGCATAAATGGCTACAATTTAGTTTAGTTAAAAATCAAATGGGGATAAAATCTTACCTTTGTAGAGAACTGATGTCCTTTTTCTTACTGAATATTCAAATTCAACAGGTAGCCCGTAATTTTTCAAAATATTCAGAAGCTCATCGATTCTAACACTTCCAACATGGGTAAAATATATAGAAAAGAGGATTTCGACATTTTCCCCTTCTCTTTTAAGAAGTCCAAGGTTTTCAATAAATTTTCTTATATCCTTTCTTTTGCCCTCTCTTTCAACAATTATCTCCGGGCTTTCAAGAATCTTTTTAAAACAGATTTCAATTTCCTTGTCACTTATATTTTCGGGAATTTTTCCATAGACAAAGTGCACAAGAATCGCTTCAAGGGATGTTATTGAAGGCGCGTTGTCAGGGATAACTTTGACGTTCTTTATGACAAGTATTCCCGCAAATGCGCTCTCAAGATTTTCTGCTACGGTCGCTATATCAAGTTCTTCCCTCAAGTAGAAATCAAAATATTCGTCCTCGCCAACCATTCCAACGCTTAAAGGGAAACCCATTTCCATTTTCACTCTTGGGTTAAACCCCTCAGCGAACTTAAGAGGGAGGAGAGTTCTTCGAAGTCCTCTTTCTATTGCAGTTTTAAGGTCAATGTGCCCTATATAACAAATGTCTTCAGGCCTTTCGAAATTTACCCGTATTCTCACATAAATATATTATCATAAATCACAATTTCGAAAGAACTTAAGAGGTTGAGACTTTTTAAAAATCCTATTCAAAAGTAATTATTGACACTACTTAAAATTTTGATAAACTTTTCCAATGGAAAAGGTTGATCTTCTATCTTTTGGTAGTTTTACATATGATTTAATAGAGAATCCTTATGGAGAAAAAAGATTTTGTGTGGGAGGAAGTGGTGCATATTTTTCAATCTCTTCGTCTTTCTTTGACATAAAAGTTTTCCCTGTGGGATATATTTCTAACAGGGTACCTGAAAGAGTTTTAGAAAAGATAAAAGAGAAGATTGATACATTTTTTTTAGTTCAAAAAGAAAACCTCTCTTTTCATATAAAGTACGATAAAAAATGGAATGCCAAATATTTGAAAGATCTAAAAGAAAATGTTGAGAATTTTGATTTTAAAAATCTCCCAGAGGCAAAATTTATCCATGTTTGTGTAATATCGGGCATTGAACATCAACTAGACATCTTGAAATTCTATAAAAAAAATCGTTCCTATATTTCATCTGGTACTTATTTAAATCGAGTAAAAAAGGATAGAGAGAAAGTTCTCAGAATAATAGATTTATCAGATTTTTTCTTTATGAATACTTCAGAGGCATTAGTTTTATCAGGAAAAGATAAATGGGAAGATGTGGTTAATTTCTTCTCTTCTTTAGATAAATGCGTAATAATAACAAAAGGGAAAGATGGAGCGATGTTTGTTTCAAAAGACAATATTTTTGAAGTTCCTTCTATTAGAGTTAGTGTAAAAGATACAACTGGAGCAGGAGAAAGTTTTGCAGGTGGTTTTATGGGATCTTACATTAAATACAAAGATCCACTTCTCTCTTTAAAATTTGGGGTAACTCTCTCTTCTTTTGACATTGAGGATTTTGGAATAAATAGACTTATTAATATAAAGCCTGAAGATATTTTAAAAAGGTTTAAGGAGAATTTTCATGATTAAAAAAAATTTGGATCAAATTAAAAAGGTTGGGGAATTTCTAAAAGGCCTCAATTTAGAGTTGAATGTTCTTCCACAAATTGAGAAAGCAAAAAATAAGAAGGAAGCAAATGAAACTTTAACACTTATTTTTTATGTGGACGCTATATGCCATCAGACAAGAAACTTTGAAGGAGAAATAAACGGAAAATATGCAAGGGGGTGGGACTATCTTCTCCTTTGTTTTATAGAAGAATTTAAGAAAAACCCTTCCTTTATAAAAATTAAAAACACGGAGAGAATCACAGGTAAAATGTTAGAGAGAATTTTAAAGGGGTCAGGCGACAGATATTACGAAAGAGCATACCTTCTAAACAATTCCGCAAGGATATTAAAAAGAGATTTTTCCGGAGATATTTTTAAGATAAACGAAAACTCTGGTGGTTATATCAGAAGAAAAGATGGTTTTGGAATGATTGATTTGTTTAGAAGATTTAAGGCTTACTCCGATCCATTGTCAAAAAAGACATTCCTATTTTTAAATATCGCAAAAAAGACAGGTTTCTGGGAAATAAGAGACACTGAAAATCTATGGACACCGGTTGATTACCACCTCGAGAGGGTATCTCTTAGAATCGGTCTTGTTGAGGTAGATAAAAAACTAAAAGATAAACTAACAGAGAGAAAAAGGATCCCACAGACGTTGGATTTAAAAATAAGAAGTAAAATTGGGGAATCTGTTAAAAGAGCCTCAGAGATTTCAAGAATTCCAATTGAAAATCTTGATCAACTACTCTGGGCTTTAGGTAGAAGTTTATGTTTGAGAGAAAAACCCTTATGCGAGGGCATAAGCGACAAGAATTGCACTCTCAAACTTATATCAGGGCTTTCCTGTGAGGAGAAATGTTTTATCTCCCATGTTTGCATAGCTTATAGGGATCAATGTAGAAGAAAACTCAAAGAAGCAAATGTTTTTACAATATACTATTAACTATGGTTTTTTTATATTTTTAGTCGCATTATTCCCTCTACAAAGCTTCTCGTTTGGTGCCTAGCACTAAATACTAAATAGGAAGTTTTTCTTTCTACGAAATTTTTCATAGATTCTTGATGATTCAATTCGGAGTTTTTGTGAATCATTAAAAAAATAATAAAATGATAAGGAGTAAGGGAGGCTGTACATTATGAAACTCACAAAAGAAGAGCTTTTGAGCCTTCCAGAGAACATAAAGAGTTTTGCTGGAAGTAAGATATGGAAAGAAACCTCTAAAGAAGAGCTTATCAACAGGTTAAAGGATACTGATTTTTCTGAAATTAGAAGAGTTGCTGATTATTTAGATCTTTATATAGGAGATACATGGGCATTAACCATAGGAAAGTTTGATGGTAGATATTACGTTAGAAATGTTGGCTTTGAAAACGAGAAATATATGTATCTAATTTACGGAGCGGCGACTGGTGCATATGCCGCAGGGATTAGTGCAGCAGGAAGCTGGGCTGCTTTAATGTCCTTCTCTATATCAATAGGAAGATTTTTTAGTAGAAGGCGCAAAGGAAAATAATTATCATTATTTAATAAAAATCATGAGATTTTCTACTAAATAGTCTCCGAAATCTACGTGTTGCCTCACGTAATTTTCTATACGAAATATTATTTGGTTGCCTCATTTAAATTATATACGAAATTATTTTGAGATAAAGGAAAATCATTGGGTAATTTTTCATCGACTTTCTGTATTTTCTTTTCTCTTTCCTTCATCTTTTTCTCATATGCCTTCCAAAGTTCTTGAGTAAATTTATCCATTTGCCTTTTAAGCGAAAGAGGGTTTAGTTCTTCATATGTTTTTCTAAGTTTCTCTTTTACTTCTTCTGATACTGCATCTGA
>MNXV01000006.1:1469-12478 GCA_001871575.1 Caldisericum sp. CG2_30_36_11 | reverse complement strand
TTCCTATTGACTGCGAATACTAAAAGTATAAATTATAAAATATAAAATAATTAGGGTTCAAGGAGGTAAAAAAAATGAAAACAGATTTAAGAGGTAGGGATTTTATTAGCGTGCTCGACTTTAACCAAGAGGAATTGGAAACAATTCTTGAGGTTGCTAAATGGCTTAAAATGAGAAATGCTGTGGGTGAGTCACAGACAGAAATCCTTAAAGGAAAGGTTTTGGGATTACTTTTTGCATCGCCTTCAACGAGAACTCGACTTTCTTTTCAAACAGGGATAGTTCAGCTTGGGGGATCTGCTCAGGTCTATAATCCTGAGGAATTACAACTTTCCCACAAGGAGTCATGGAAGGATACTGCCGAAATGATTTCGAGATTTTTGGACGGTTTTGCAATTCGTCTCTATAATCTTAAAACCCAGATGGGTGCAGAAACATATGAATATGGAGATGCTAGAAAGGTTTTAAGAGGAATAGCTGAATATGCGAATATACCTGTAATTAATATGCTTGATGATAAGGAGCACCCCTGTCAGATCATGGGTGATATTCTTACGATGATGGAAAAATTCGGTGGGTTAGAAGGAGCTCGAAAGAAAAAGATCGTTATGTCATGGGCATATGATGAAAGGGCAAAATCTGCAGGGGTACCTCAGACAATGATTGCTGCGGGTTCTATACTTGGGTTAAATATTACTCTTGCTTATCCTGACGAGCCAGGGCTTTACGATGTTGATAGTGAATATGTTGAATTTGCAAAAAAGGCAGTAGCAGAAAGTGGTGGTTCTCTCACGATTGAGAATGACATTTGGAAAGCATCAAAAGACGCGGATGTTATTTACGCTAAATCCTGGGCTAGGAATCCCGATAGACATGCTGAAGTGGGTAAAAAATACAAGGATGATTGGCGTATTTCGCATGAGCATTTTAAGGTCGCCAGTAAAAATTCTGTGTATATGCATTGTCTTCCTGCTCGTAGAAATTTTGAAGTTACTGATCTCCTTATTGATGACCCAAAAATTTCTATTGTTAATGATGAGGCAGAGAACAGGCTTCATGTTCAAAAAGCAATTATGTCTTTGATAATGAGATAATTTTAAAGACAATTTAATAAAATTTTGGTGTAAAAATATTAAAAACAAAGGAGTTTAAAATGGCTAAGAAACAAATTAGGATTTTTGCATTTGGTGGCAATGAAGTTGCCCCTGTCGGTTTAGTTGATAAAAATGGAAAAGCTATTATTCCCGATATTGCTATGCAATGGAAAAGAACAAAAGAAACCTGCGAGCATATATCAAACATTGTAAATTCTTTTCCTGAGGATGATTACATTCTTACGCACGGTAATGGCCCTCAGGTAGGCAATGTTCTTCTTCGCTCAGAGTATTCAAGGCCTATACTTCCTCCTCTTCCCCTTGATGTGTGCGGTTCAGATACTCAGGGGTCTATGGGGTATATGTTGGCACAGATTCTTGCAAATCAGCTAAAGACAAAAGGCATCGAAAAACAGGTTGTGTGTATTGTAACACAGGTTGTCGTTGGTAAAAATGACCCAGGCTTTGAGAACCCTACAAAATTTATTGGCCCATCTTATACAAAAGAAGAAGCAATGAAAAGAGCACAGATGGACGGGTGGGTCGTTAAACTATACAAGAAAGACGAAATAGGCAACGAAATTTGGAGAAAGGTTGTCCCATCACCTGTGCCCCTTGATATAGTTGAGATTGATCTCGTTGAGGCAGCACTTGAAAAAGGTATGGTACCGATAACAGTTGGTGGCGGTGGTATCCCTGTTGTTTTAGAAGAGCCTGACGAAAATGGCGTTTATCATAGTAACTATGGCTTTACTTTTAAAGATGGTAAAGATTTGAAGGTTTACAGAGGGATTGAGGCAGTGATAGACAAGGATCTTGCTTCTGCTTTACTTGGTACGATGCTTGTAAAGAGGGCAAAGGAAAAAGGAGAAGGTATTGATGTCACACTAACCATATTTACAGGAGAAGATGGAGCCAAGCTTCACTATCAGAAGCCTGATCAGGTTAACCTGAGACATTTGACTCTTGAAGAAGCAAAGAAATATTATTCTGAAGGGCATTTCCCGGCTGGCAGTATGGGACCTAAGATTCTTGCAATTATAAAATTCCTTGAAGGTGGCGGCAAGAAGGCTTATATTTCCTTGACTTCGAAATATCTTGAAACGCTTGAAGGAAAAGCTGGGACGACAATCGTTAGGGAATAATATAGTCCAGGGAGGTGGCAATGGACCTTTATGGTAAAGATTTAATTACTACGCAGGACTGGGAAAAGGAATGGCTTGATAAAGTTCTTGCCCTTGCAAAAGACATGAAAAGGCATAGGTATGAAAAGCCATACACTGAAATCCTTAAGTACAAGACTTTCTTTATGTTCTTTTATAACTCTTCGGTAAGGACGAGGCAGTCTTTTGAAGCGGCGGCCACAGAACTTGGAGGGCATGCTCAATTTCTCGAGCCAAAAGCGATGAGATTGAAGTCAAAAGAAAAAGCAGGCGAAACGATAGAGGATGCAGCAAATGTAATGTCGAGATACGGTGTTGGTCTAGGTATAAGAATTCTTGAAGATGCTATTGAGCAGTATGGCGATGGCGAAGCATTGCTTAGAGAGTATGCAAAATATTCATCAATTCCGATTGTTTCAATGGCACACGACAAGTATCACCCCTGCCAGGGGCTTGCAGACCTCATGGGGTTGCAGGAACATATGGGAGATGTGAAGGGCGCAAAAGTAACTATGATGTGGGGTTATTCCTCAATGGTGCGTTCGTGGAGCTCCGTTCAGGAGGATATCCTCCTTCTCCCAAGATACGGAATGAACTTTACTCTTGCATATCCTGAAGGTTTTGACCTTGACCCGGAAGTTATTGAGACAGCAAAGAAAAATACTGAGAAAGCTGGAGCAAAGTTTGAAATAACCCATGACAGGTTTGAAGCAGTTAAAGATGCTGATGTTGTCTATGCAAGGCACTGGATGAGTCCAAAGAGATATGCCATTGGCAAAGAAGAAGACCAAAAACTCGCCCTTCAATACAAAAATTGGAGGTTAACTTCAGAGCTTAATAATTTAACGAACAAGGCTTATTTTATTCACCCTATGCCAGTTGATAGAGGGAACGAAGTGGACGATGAAGTAGCGAGTGGCCCTCGTTCAATCATTTACGATATTGCAGAAAACAGGCTCCATGCCCAAAAGGCGATAATGGCCCTCACAATGGCATCGGGATGGAAATAATTCCTTAACCCTAATTATTGCAAAGTGCCTGGCACCGGGGAATGAAAAAATTTAATTTGGAATATTTTTCATATTCTATAAAATAGGTAAAAGAAAATATGCAAAAGCTTTACAATAACTAAAGGGTGGTTTATGAACAGCAAAGAAATAAGAGACAGTTTCGTCAATTTTTTTGAAAGCAAAGGTCATTTGCACTTGCCTGGCTCTTCTTTGATCCCGAAGGACCCGACTTTGTTATTTACAGCAGCGGGCATGGTGCCTCTGAAGTCTTATTTCCTCGGCGAAGAAGTTCCACTGAGAACGAGGATTACTACTGTGCAGAAGTGTCTTAGAACCAATGATATCGAAAACGTCGGCTACACGGCAAGGCATCACACGTTTTTCGAAATGCTGGGTAATTTTTCTATAGGTGATTACTTTAAAGAAGACGCAATTTCATGGGCAGTGGAATACGTGACAAAATCCCTTGGCCTTCCTTTTGAAAATCTCTGGGTCACTATTTATAAAGAGGACCGTAAGACACAGGAAATCTGGAAAAAGCTTGGCGTCCCCGGCTATAAAATCATCCCTCTTGGCGAAGAGGACAATTTCTGGACGATGGGTCCTGTTGGTCCGTGTGGTCCTTGCTCTGAAATATATTTCGACAGGGGCATAAGAAAACCTGGCGAGGAAAACGAATTGCCTGGAAGCAGCGGCGAAAGGTTCCTCGAGTTCTGGAATCTTGTATTTACCCAGTTCGACAGGCAGCCAAACGGTGTCCTCAAACCTCTTGCAAGAAAAAATATTGATACGGGTATGGGCCTTGAAAGAATCACAAGTATTCTTGAAAACACCCCTACCGACTTTGAAACAGATCTTTTCTTCCCGCTGATAAACAAAATTGAAGATATGAGCAAAAAACATTACGGAGAAGACTCTTTAAAAGACCGTGCCTTCAGGGCAATTGCAGACCATATCAGGGCTATGAGTTTTCTTATATCAGACGGGCTTTTGCCTGGCAATGAAAAACAGGCTTATGTATTGCGAAGATTCATCAGAAGAGGCGCACTTTTTGGCAGAACCCTTGGTTTTAAAGAACCATTCCTATATGAGATCACACCATCTCTTGTTGACCTTATGGGCGACATTTACCCCGAATTAACTACAAATGCAGGAAAAATTGCAGCTACCATTAAAGCCGAGGAGCAGCGTTTTAGCTCTGTTCTTACGAGCGGCTTTTCCTTTTTCGAGGATAAAATCAATGAACTCAAAATTAATGAGCCCAGAACGTCCAAACCCTTTGAAAAGTCTATTAAGGAATTCCCTTCGGACGCCGTTTTCTACCTTTATGATACCCTTGGCTTCCCCGTGGAACTTTCAGAAGTGCTTATAAAAGAGTATGGTTTGCATTTCAACAGAGCCCAGTTCGATGCGTTGATGGAGGAGCAGAGAGAGAAGGCGCGCCTTGCATTTACAGGTGCTGACTTGTACACCGAGAGGGTGAACCTTCTTGTCGTTAAGAAGGAGACAGGAGAAACTGAATTTGTCGGTTATTCGAGCTTGACAGCCGAGTCGGTAGTAAAAGCTATTTTGAAAGGTGAAGCAACTTTAGGCGATGCTCAAAAAGGTGATAAAGTTTCAATAGTACTTGATGTAACGCCATTTTATGCGGAGAAAGGCGGCCAGGTAGGAGACACAGGGGTTATTGAAAATGATGATTTTGTTTTTATAGTTGAAGATACAAAATCTCCCGTTGAGGGACTGATTATCCATTATGGATATGTTGACAAAGGCACTGTAACCGTTGGTGACAGAGTTATTGCCAGGGTAAACAGCAAAAGAAGGCATGCAATAATGAGAGCCCATACTTCTACACACATCCTGCAAGCTGGCTTGAGGCAAGTTTTCGGAGTAAGAATTTCTCAGCAGGGTTCGCAGGTTTCTCCAGATGAGTTCAGGTTTGATTTTAATTTTTCTGAAACTTTCCCCAGGAATAAAATTCCAGGTATAGAGTCTTTTATAAACGATATCGTTTTTCAGGGCATTCCTGTCGTTACTGGGGTTATGAAGCTTGATGAAGCAAAAGCAAACGGCGCTCTTGCCTTTTTTGAAGAAAAATATGGAGATATTGTTCGAGTCGTCCAGATTAACGATGTGAGTAAGGAACTTTGTGGTGGCACCCACGTGTCAAACACAAATGAAATAGGCATTGTTGTGCTCAGAGGAGTAAGAGCAGTTGCTTCAGGCGTAAAAAGGATTGAGGGTTTCTCAGGTCAAAAAGCTTTCTACTTCCTTCAGGAGAGGCGGCAGTTGTTAAAAGATGCTTCCGAAGTTCTCGGAACCCAGGAAGACAGCATAATAGATAAGGTAAAAGAAACAGTTCAAAATTTAAAAGAATCTAAAAGTGCTCTTGAACAAACTCGTTTGAAACTTTTTGAAATTAATATTTCAAATCTTCAACCCGCTATTTTAATCGGCAATATTAATAAAAGCAGTGCCTTTCGTGAAAGCCTCTCTCAGGGGACAAATCTTCTCGAAAGTGCATTCCAGGCCAGTATACCGGTTTACGCTGAAGAGTTTGAAGACGCTTTACCCGATGAATTGAGAAAAGCATACGATATTGCCAGGAAAAAGCTTGTTTCAGGTGTTGTGATTTTTGTTTCAAAAACTTCAAATGGAGAATTTATAATTATCGGCAGGCTTTCAGATAATGCACCTTCTGCAAGTGATATATTCAAGAAAATTTCTTCTGTTTTAAATTTAAAGGGCGGTGGCTCAGAGCGACTTGCACAGGGCAGTAGTAATGAAAAATATTCTATTGAGGAAATTCTAAGGACTTTGAGGTGAGCAAATCGGACGAAAGATTGCCAATGATTGCGCTTGATGTAGGGACAGGCAGGATTGGCGTTGCCATTTTGAGGGACGCTATACTTTTTACCAACCATCTTGATATTATTTCAAGGGACGGCTCAGAATTTGAAAAAGTAGCTTCGATTGTAAAAGACGAAAATGTAAAGACAATTGTCATTGGTCTTCCGAAGACTCTCAAGGCAGAAATAGGGCCCCAGGCAGAAAAAGTGCTTCAATTTGTTGATGAACTAAGATTACATCTTATTTCACCTCCTCCTGTAGAAATTGTTCTCTGGGACGAAAGGTTTACGAGTGTAATTGCCCACAGGATATTCAGGGCAATCGGGCTCACTTCTAAGAAGGAGCGTAAAATAAAAGATTCGCTCGAAGCTGAGTTGATACTTGAAAGTTATATAAATTATTTGAGGAGAGAATTACGGAAAAAAGAACAACAGGAAAATCAAATTCAACAAGAATCTCGAAAGGAACATCAGGTACGGAAAAAGCCTCAGAGGTAAGAAAAACTGGCAGGACAAAAAAAACCAGCAGAGCAAAAAAGGTTATGAGGTCCTCGGAATTTCTCAAAGTAGCGAGATTCTTCAAAAACAGAATAAGCAAAAACAAGGCAAGGTATATTATGTTAACCGCTGTAGTTTTGTTACTTGCCGTTTTTTTACTTGTTGAGATTTTTCCAGGCTATTTAACTGGCAAAAGAAGCGGCTCGTTTACAGTCCAGGAGGATACCACAGTGAAGGAAATAGCAACTTCTCTTACGAAAGATAAATTTATCATTGACCCTGTTGGCTTTTCCTTTTTTGTCAGGTTAACAGGGGACGATAATCTGATAAAGAGCGGCAAGCACTCCTTCAGTGATGTTGCGACAGTTTTTGGAATTATAGCTGAAATCAAAAAAGGGGTTATCGGCGAACAGGTTGTAGTTACAATACCAGAAGGGTTTTCTGTGAAAGATATTGATGAACGCCTCTTTGATAAAGGTTTGATAGCCAAAAAAGAAGAATTTTTAAATTTCGCAAAAGGATACGAAGGCTTTCTTTTTCCAGATACCTACTTTTTTTACAAGGGCATTACAGTCCAGGAAATTGTAAAAATGATGAATGATCGCTTCCAGAGTGTCCTTCCTCAGGATTTTGCAATGAAAGCGGGGGGAAAAGGTTTTGAAGATGTGCAAGTCATTACTCTTGCCTCGATTATTGAAAAAGAAGTCAAATTTGACAAAGACAGGTCTCTTGCAGCAAGCGTTTTTATAAATAGGCTTAAAATAGATATGCCTCTTCAAGCAGACTCGACCATCGTTTATATTCTTCCCGAGCATAAAGTCTGGCTCGACGAAAGCGATTACAAAATTGATTCGCCCTACAATACTTATCTGAACAAAGGCCTTCCCCCTAGTCCAATTTGTAATCCCTCGATTAAATCTATTACAGCAGTGCTTGATGCCCCCGACAGCCCTTACTATTACTTTATAACAAAGCCAGACGGTGAGGCAGTTTTCGAAAAAACTTTAGACGAACACAACAGGGACCTTGCAAAATATTATGGACAATATTAAAAAAAGAGAAGTTATTAAAAAAATTTATATTGAAAGTTCCATAACCTGGTTTGTCCAGGCAATGCTTGAAGATTCGCATCTTGTAGCACTGTCTCTCGGAGATAAGACTTCTGGTCGCGGAGATTGTGACAATAAATTTCTTGATGAAGAAAAAAATTTCGAAAATAAAAATTCTGTACTAATATTCTACGATTCTGCTGTTGAAGTTGATATTTTAGCATATCTGAACCTGATTAGAAAATTTCTTATTTTTGAATTTGGAGAAAAATCCTTTATAATTTTCTAAGGGGGATTATGAGCGCACTTTTCGGAAAGAAAAATTATGGAGAAATTTTTGAAAGGCTCGTAAGGAGTGGAAATATTGATATTGCACTTAAAGAGGCAATCAAAAATGGAGATACTCTTTACGACATCGGCAATATCGACGAAGCCATTTCAAATTATAATACTCTCCTTAATATTTTTACTAAAAACAACATTTCAAAGCACGAAGTTTATGAAAAGATTTACGAAAAACTTGCCCCCCTCTATTTAGACTCAGGTAGTACCAAAAAAGGTATTGAAACAACCCTTGCTCTTATCGACAAGAAAATAACCCTCAAAAAGACTGGCGAAGCAGTTAAATTATTAAACGTCCTTAAATCAAATTTCTTTAACGATGCCACTCTTATGCTTAAGATTACTGAAGTCTATGTAAATCTTGGCTTTTTTTCGGAGGCATTTGAGATAGTTGATAAGTTGATACAAAAAGAGAGCACTAATATTGACCTTTTAAAAACGGGAGGTGAACTTTTATATAAACTTGGCAGGTTTGAAGAATCCTGTTCATATTTTAATGCTGTTGTTATGTTGGCTCCCAATGATGATTTAGCGAAGACAAGATTAAAAGAACTCAACAGTTACGAAGCCGTAAGCGCATTAGAAAAAACCGAACAAGCCGTAACTCCTCAACCCGTTAAGTTGAATCCACCTTCACAAGAGGGTGAGACACTTCCATTAGAAATAACCGAAGAAAAGCCCGGACAGCCAGTCGAAGAAAGTGTCATTCAACCCGAAAAGCAGGAACAAACAGAACCTCAAACAGCTAAAAAATTAGGGGAGCTTCCTTCCAAAAAAGCTTTTGCACTACCTGTTATGCAAATTTCTGAAACTACATTATTATCCGATTTTAGAGAGATACTTCACAGCGACCCTGAATACCTCGAAGCTCTTGAGTCCATTAAGAAAGGGGATGAGCAAAAAGGCATCGAGCTCCTCAAAAAAATTGCGGAGAGATTCGAAAATGTAAACTTTGAAGTTTCTGATTATGTTTACAATAAAATTCTTGTCCTTACTCCTGCCGATGTCGAGGTTAAGCTGAAACTTGCAGAAATCTACAAAGAGCGAAAGGATATCGAAGATTCCATTTTTTATCTAAGGTCGGCTCTCAAATATTCAAGGGGTGTCGAAAAACTCGAAGTTTTAAGACGATTAACCGCGCTTCTTCCAGGCGACGCTGAACTGAATACTGAAATATTCAATTCCTATTTTGAACTTAAAGACCTTAACAGTGCATTTGAAATATTCTTTAAATTGGACGATAACAAAACTATTGAAAGTTTTGCTTCCAAGATGCTTCCCTCCCTTAAGGAAGATGTCCAATTCCTTGGAAGAGTTGCAAGGTTTATAAAAAGCAAAGGCTTATCCGATACGCTTGCACATCAGTATTTTTACCTCCTTGGCAAATCATTGTTTAGCATGGGCGATAATGTGGAAGGAACAAGGTGGCTTCTTGCCGCACACAGGATTGTAAGGTTGCCTCTTGATGACTACGTTATGATGGCTCAGTACCTTAAAGCTTTCCCGCTTGAAGGTGAAAAAGAGGTAGTAGGAGATGCAATATTCGGCTATTTAGACAGCATTGATAATTTTGACATAAAGGTAAGCATGCTGAGGCTTCTTCTTGAATTAAGGCCAGACACGATTTCTTATCTTATTAGTTACCTCGGTATGCTTGTTAGTACCAATAACCTTGGCAAAGAAACTACTCATGCCTTTGCAAGGCTAGTGAAGATGAACCCCGTTGATTATACTGTTTTTGTTTACGACACTGCATTAAAATTAACTGATAATTTGACCATAAAAGAGCTTAGCGACACCGCAACCTTTTTTGACCTTGCCGACAAAAAAGACGAGGCAACAAAAATTTATTCTATAATTATGAGTAAGGATCCTGGAAACAAAATTGCTCTTACAAAACTCTTTATTACGAATATTGAAGGCGAACTCCTTAAAGAAATTTTGCAATTCTTCAACCAATTCTCTCCCTCTCGCACCTACTCTGAATTGGTGGATCCTTTCATGGAAAAGTACAAAACAAAGCAGGCGAAAGATCCTTTTGATTTTCATGTTCATTTTGTTCTTGGCTTTCTCTATTTCCTTACAGAAAGATACGAAGAAGCAGTTGCCTCTTTCCAATTTGTTGTCCGTTCTCACCAGTTTGAGGCATTTATGCATTACTTCCTTGGCATTTGTTTCGAGAAAATTTTACTTCAGGATTTTGCAATGACGCAGTATAATATGGCTGTAAAAATGGAAAGCAATCTTCCAGGGGTTAAATTGAACGCCCTTTGTAAAATAGGAATTTTATACAAAGAACAGGGCAAAATTAGCGAATGCCGCGATGTACTGTCGGAAATAGCTGCTATTAACCCCGATTTTGAAGATGCAAAGGCCCTTCTTGATTCGCTGCCCCAAGAAGACAAACTTATTGACTTAAACAAGGAGGAATTTAAATGATAACATCGTCAACTACACTAAGAGCAGGTGAAATAGCAGTTAAAAAGGGTTTTGTCAAGAAAGACGTTGTTGACAAGGCGCTGAGTATTCAGAAAGTTACGAAAGAGCCGTTGCTTAAAATATTGCTTGATATGGGTGCGATTGTCGACGTACAGTTTGCGCAGATACTTGGAGAACAGTGGGGATACGAGTATGTGGATCTTATTAACTATCCTGTTGATAAGGAAGTTTTGCGACAAGTTGACCCTGATAAAGCAAGATACTACGGGTTCTTTTTGATGAAAAAGGATCAAGGCAAGTTTCATGTTGCAATTGCCGATCCCACCAATATAGAAACCCTGGATTACCTTCGTCTTGCACTTGGTAATAACCTTACTATTTATGTTGCAACCAGGCCTGCAATAAAGCAATCAATAGAGAAGTACTATGAAATGGAAACTGCCCTTAAAAAAGCAGAAGAAGAGGCAACTGGAGGCCCTGAAATAGTTGAAGTTAGAGATGACGTTGACCTTGCAAAGCTAAGAGAAATGGGCGAAGAAGCCCCGGTGATAAGAATTGTTAACAA
>MNXV01000006.1:423-1443 GCA_001871575.1 Caldisericum sp. CG2_30_36_11 | reverse complement strand
ATGCTTCCGATATTCATGTTGAGCCCATGGAAAATTCTCTAAGGGTTCGCTACAGGGTTGATGGTATCCTTCATGAAAAGCAGTCACTTCCAAGATCAATCCAGCCAGGTGTTGTTACCCGTCTTAAAATAATTGCAAATATGGATATTGCCGAAAGGAGAGTTCCTCAAGATGGCAGGCTTTCGCTTAAGTTTGAGGGCAGGCCTATTGACTTTAGAGTCTCTTCGATTCCTTCGATTTTCGGAGAAAAAGTAGTTTTGAGAATTCTTGACAGAACCGTTTCCATAAAACCACTTGACCAACTTGGATTCTCTGAATACAACCTCAAAAGATTTGAAAACATCATATCCCAGCCTTATGGAATGATTTTAATCTCGGGCCCTACTGGCTCAGGCAAGACGACCACTCTTTACTCTTGCCTTGACAGGTTAAACTCTCCCACAAAAAACATTATCACCATCGAAGACCCTGTTGAGTACCAGCTAAAAGGGATAAACCAGATGCAGGTTAACGAAAAAGCAGGACTTACATTTGCAAATGCGCTCCGTTCAATTTTAAGGCAGGATCCTAACATCATCCTGATAGGAGAAATCCGTGATGCAGAAACTGCCAGAATCGCTATTGAATCAGCACTTACCGGCCACCTCGTTTTCTCTACGATTCACACAAATGATTCTTCGTCTATTGCTACAAGGCTTATAGATATGGGTATTGAGCCGTTCCTTGTTGCATCTTCTCTTATCGGTGCTACTGCACAGCGACTGATAAGAAAAGTTTGCAATTACTGTAAGATTGCGTATAATCCGTCAAGGGATGTTCTCGAGAATCTTGGTTTTCAGATTGACGAAAATGTGACTTTCTATAAAGGGGAAGGTTGTGATAGATGCATTCATACAGGTTACCGTGGAAGAATGGCGATAAGCGAAATTCTGCCAATTACACCTGATATTCAAAAGTTGCTACTTAGTAGAGTAAGTTCTAAGGAAATCTCTGCCCAGGCAAAGAAGGAGGGTATGAAGA
>MNXV01000006.1:0-376 GCA_001871575.1 Caldisericum sp. CG2_30_36_11 | reverse complement strand
CTTGAAGAAGTTGTAAGAGTTGTTTCAACACTGGAGGGTTGATTATGAACATAGATGAAATTTTGTTGTTTGCTGCAAAGAAAGATGCATCAGATGTGCATTTAACGGTAGGATTGCCCCCTGTGTTAAGAATCCATAAGGAGCTCGTCTATCTTGATTCTGAATCTCTTACTCCAGAAGATACTGCGGAAATGATGTATTCAATTATGACAGACAAGCAGAAAGGTCTTTTTCAGGAGAAACGCGAACACGATTTTTCCTATGGCATGAAGGGGATTGCCCGTTTCAGGGTCAATGTTTTTTATCAAAGGAGTTCTATTGCAGCGGCATTCAGAAGGATTCCATTTGATGTTCCCGAACTTGATTCTCTTGGCGT
>MNXV01000061.1 GCA_001871575.1 Caldisericum sp. CG2_30_36_11 | reverse complement strand
TCGAAATCTCTTTCTTCAATAGTTTTATTAGAAGGAGGCTCAATAAAATTTCCTATATTCTGCATCAAGCCCATATTAACTGTATATATATCAGGCTCGTTTTTCGTGACCGTTTTAATACCACCCGCTGTTTCAACCTTAATTTCGTTTTTCCCCGTTTCTTCCGTTATATAATTTCCAACGCAACGCACACCGTTCCCACACATCGAAGATTCGCTTCCATCAGGTTCACAGATTCTCATTTTTACATCAGCAGTGAAACTATCTTCAAGATATAAGAGATCATCACAACCAATGGAAAAGTGTCTATCACAAATCAACTTTGAGATTTCCAATGGATTTTTTACGGGAAATTTCCTCCCGTCAATAATAACAAAATCATTTCCAAAAGCCTGATATTTCATAAAATTAAGCAATATTTCTTCTTTCAATTACTCCTCCCAATCCTATTATCTTTTTTATGATATTTTCATAACCACGGTCGATATGAAAAGGTTCAAATATTTTACTTTTACCTTCAGAAGAAAGTGATGCGATAAGGAGAGCCGCTCCACCTCTCAAATCTGGTGCAGTAACATTGCCACCCTCAAGTTTTTTTACACCAGTTATTACTGAGGTATTGCCTTCAATTCTAATATTTGCACCCATTTTGATTAATTCTTCTGCAGCCCTAAATCGATTCTCAAAAATTGTTTCAATGATAACGCCTGTACCTTGTGCTGTTGAAAGTAAGGCCATCATTTGTGGCTGCACGTCTGTTGGGAAACCTGGAAATGGCAAAGTTTTAATGTTTACACTGTGCAATTTTTCTTTATACTCTCCTCTCACTTCATTTCCATTTGCTGTTATTTCGGCACCTGCTTCCCTTAATTTCATAATAACAGACTCGAAATCCCATGGGTTGCAATTTTTTAAAACAATATCTCCTTTAGTCATAATCCCTGCAATAAGATATGTAGAAGATTCAATTCTATCAGGAATGATTTTATAATCCACTGGATGAAGATTCTTTACTCCGTTTATTTTAATAACGCCTGAACCGTTCATTTCTATGTTAGCCCCGGCTAAATTCAGGAATCTTGCCAGGTCCTTAATTTCAGGTTCTTTTGCTGCATTTTCAATGACCGTTTCACCTGATGCAAGAGTTGCTGCAATTATCAAATTTTCGGTAGCACCAACACTTGGGAAATCAAGGTAAACAAGGTTACCTTTAAGCGTATCCTTAACTTTCGCTCTCAAGTACCCCCCCTCCCAACCTATATCAACACCAAGAGATTTAATTCCCTTTATATGAAGGTCTATGGGCCTTGTTCCAATATTGCATCCTCCAAGAGAAGGAAGGTTAGCCTCTCCATTTCTTCCAACTAGAGCGCCAAGAAGAGTCTGCGTGCCTCTCAGGTTATAATATTCTTTTGAAGAAATTTTCAAAGATATATCCTTAGAAGTATCAATAATAAAGTAGTCTTTTTCTTCCTGCACATCTACGCCAAGGTCTTTCAAAACCTCCAAAAAACTAAGGATATCAAGTATTTTAGGCAAATTGTAAAAGCGCATTTTACCTTTTATCAGAAGAGCTGCAGAAAGTATTGGAAACGCAGCATTTTTTGCGCCAGAAACATTAACATCTCCCTTTAAAGGTATGCCACCATGTACTTCAAAATATTCCATCAGTACCTCCATTAAAAACAAATTTTTCGACTATTTCAGCAATTCTTTCACCTGCATGGCCGTCTCCAAAAGGATTCTCCTGTGCAATCATTTTGGAATAGAGCTCGTTATTCTCAATTAATTGAACAATATTATTTATTATATCGTCTTTTTTAGTACCTATGACTTTAACGACGCCACTGTCAACGCCTTCTGGCCTTTCACTTACTTCTCTAAGCAATAAAACTGGTTTTTTCAACGAAGGTGCTTCTTCCTGGATGCCACCAGAATCCGTAAGTATGAGGTAACTCTTAGAAAGAAGATGAATAAACTTTATATAATCCATCGGTTCTATAAGGTAGACATTTTTATTATTTTCAAGAATTTTCCTAACTGTTTCTCGAACTGCTGGATTTTTATGAACAGAGAAAATAAATTTAACCTCACCATTATATTTTTTACTAAGGAAATCAATAGCATTACATATACTTTCCATAGGCTTCCCCCAATTCTCTCTTCTGTGGGCAGTAACGACGATTACCTTATAGCCCCCTTTAAAAGGAAGTTCAAAATCAATATTCTTATTTACTATTTCAAGCAATGCATCAACAACAGTATTTCCAGTCACAAATATTGCATTTTCATTAATGCCCTCTTTCATAAGATTCTCTTTTGCGATCTTTGTTGGTACAAAAAAAATATCAGAAAGGGTATCCGTAAGTTTTCTATTCATTTCCTCAGGGTATGGAGAAAACTTTTCAAAAGTTCTCAAACCTGCTTCCACATGACCGACAGGTATTTTCTCATAAAAACACGCAAGGGAAGAAGAAAAGGTGGTTGTAGTATCTCCGTGAACAAGTACTAAATCAGGCCTGTCATTTTGAAAAACAGCCCTAAGTCCCTCCAGTACTCTAACAGTTATTTGTGTTAAACTCTGTTTTTCTTCCATTACATTCAGGTCATAATCTGCAGGAATATTAAAAATTTCCAAAACTTGCTTTAACATTTCTTGATGCTGGCTCGTTATGACAACTTTAACATTAATGTTTTTCCTTTTTTTAAGAGCCTTATACACAGGGTACATTTTAATTGCCTCGGGTCGCGTGCCAAATACCAAAAAGACTTTTTTCTTCATCTCACCCCGAAGGCAATATAAAGGCCAATTGCAGAAAGAAAAAATGTAACAAAATAATACATTATGGCAATTTTCCTTTGCGACCATCCCTTTCTCAAAAGCATATAATGAATATGCTCGGTATCGTATTTAAAAGGAGAATTACCTGCTTTTAACCGTCTCAAAATAGAAGTAAAAACCTCGGTAATAGGAATACCAAGAGTAAATAATGGTACTGCAATAGACAAAAGCGTTGCAGTCTTATAAGCTCCTGCAACAGAAATTACAGCAAGCAGGAATCCAAGGAGCTCAGACCCTGAATCACCAAGGATGATCCTCGCAGGGTGGAAATTATAAATTAAAAATGCCACAAGAGTTCCACTTATGCCAAACAACAACAAGGATAGTGAAAGATTACCTTTAAACATTGCAACAAGAGAAATAGATATAGAAGAAATCATAACCACACCTGCTGCTAAACCATCAAGTCCATCAATTATATTAACTGCATTGGTAATACCAACAATCCAGATAACCGTAAAAACTATTCCTATCCAGCCCAGCCTCAGCATGTCGTCTCCAAAAGGATTTGTTATAGCTTTAAAAGCTGTTCCTGTCATTATTACAACAAAAGCTCCGGTAAACTGAATGCTAAATTTCTGTAAGACACTTAATCCTTTTTTGTCATCCAGCATCATGCCAAAAAATATAATCGACGATCCTATAACAATACCTACGATTTGTCTACTGAAATTCCCTATAATTAGAAAGATTAAAACAAAAGACAGATAAATTGAAAGTCCGCCGGTTCTCGGGAAAGGACGTTCATTAATTTTATTTCTTTCACCTTTTCTCGAAAGCCTGTCTACAATTCCAAACTTTCTTCCGAGATAAATTGCAATAGGGGTAAAAAATGATGAGAAAAAGAAACCATAAAAAAAATAAAGCTTAATCTCAGTCAAATGAATTTTTGCAAAAATTAATATTTCTTCCATTTTTTAAAGTTAATTTTTATTTAGTACCGAACAGTCTATCTCCTGCGTCCCCAAGTCCCGGGACAATGTAACCGTGCGAATTTAACTCCGAGTCGATAGAAATAGTGTAAATTTTGACATCAGGATGTTTGCTCGTTACTTTTTCAACACCTGGTGTGGCAGAAATAAGACAGACCAACTTTATGTCCTTTCCTCCACCTTCTTTTACGAGGTCTATAGCCTTTACAACAGAACCACCTGTTGCAAGCATAGGATCTACAATTAAGATATTGCTTTTATGGAGATCTTGGGGCAATTTACAATAATATTCCACTGGTTCAAGTGTTTCAGGATCCCTATAAATCCCGATATGTCCTACTTTTGCAGTTGGTATAAGTTCAAGTATTCCTTCTTCCATTACGAGCCCTGCTCTTAAGATCGGGATTACAGCTACCTCGTCAGTCATTATTTTACCAACTGCTTTCGAAATAGGAGTTTCTATTTCTAAATCTTTTAATTGGACATCTCTGAAAATTTCATAAACCATAAGAGCCGTTACTTCTTTAACAATCTCTCTGAATTCTTTAGTATTAGTTTGCTTGTTTCTTAAAAATGTAAGCTTATGCTGTATTAAAGGATGATCAATTAAAAATACATTCTTATCCATCTCTCTCCTTTATTGTAAATATGAAAGCGTTTTATAAAGCGGAAAACGCTTTGTTAATTCATTCACTTCTTCTTTTACTTTCAATAAGATTTTTTCATCAGACCTGTTTTCAATTGCCTTATCTATAAGCTCAGCAATTACATCCATATCTTCTTCTTTCATCCCTCGTGTAGTCAAAGCAGGAGTCCCGAGCCTTAAACCGCTTGTTTGAGTTGGAGGTAGAGGGTCAAATGGAATTGCCTCTTTATTTGTTGTAATATCTACCAAATCAAGCAAAGTTTCTGCTTCCTTACCCGTAATATTTTTACTTCGAAGGTCAACTGATAGAAGATGATTATCTGTACCGCCCGTAATGAGCCTGTAACCTCGCTTTAGAAGGGCATCAGCTAACGCTTTTGCATTCTTTACGATCTGTTTCTGATATTCGACAAATTCCTCTGTGGAAGCAAGTTTTAGTGCAACTGCTTTGGCAGCAATTATATGCTCAAGCGGGCCTCCCTGTGTCCCAGGAAAAACTGACCTGTTAATAATTTTTTCATGCTCCTTTTTAAATAGTATCAATCCTCCTCTTGGTCCTCTTAATGTTTTATGAGTTGTCGTTGTAACAAAATCCGAAAAAGGAACAGGCGTAGGATGAATCTTTGCAGCAATGAGTCCAGCGACATGTGCGATATCAACCATAAGGTATGCACCTACTGACTTTGCGATCTGCTGAAATTTTTCAAAATCTATAAATCTTGGATAGCAACTAGCACCTGCAATAATAACCCTGGGTCGATAAGTTTTAGCAAGGTCCTCAACCATATTATAATCTATAAGTTCCGTGTCCTTATCCACTCCATAATGAACAGCATTATAATATTTTCCAGTTATGCTTACAGGACTGCCGTGGCTTAAGTGCCCTCCTGCATTGAGATCCATTCCAAGGAGAGTCTCCCCGGGCTTCATCGTTGCAAAGTATACTGCAACATTTGCCTGCGTTCCAGAATGTGGTTGCACATTCGCTCCTTCTGCTCCAAATAATTCTTTTGCTCGTTGAATTGCAAGGCTTTCTACGATATCGATAAATTCACAACCACCATAATATCTCCTGCCCGGATAACCTTCTGCATACTTATTTGTGAGAACAGAACCCTGTGCCTCAAGTATTGGTTCCATGACAAAGTTTTCTGACGCAATAAGCTCAAGCCTTTTTCTCTGCCTTTCAAGTTCGCTCTGCATGGCTTCAGCTACATCTCTATCTACCTCGTATATGCGCATCTAATGCCTCCCTTAAGAGTTTAACAAAGTTATAAGAAAAATCAAATTTTAAGTTATTTTATCTCCAATTCCGAAGTATAGTTTATCAAAAAAATTAAAAGCTCCAAAATAAAACTCGAAACAAACAAGAACTTCTAAAAAACACCCTTTAATTCCTCTTGAAAAACTTTTCCTTATTGATACAATTTAAGGATGAGTCAAATTAATTATGTAGATATAATTATTTTCGTTATATTACTTTTTGATTTTTTTAGCGGGATTAGAATTGGTGCACTTGCTTTCCTTTCTGATATTATTAGTTTTATTGCGGCATGGTTCATTGCAAAAGCATTATTTTTAAACTTTGGGGCTTTCCTTATAGAAAACTCGAATGTAATGCAATGGGTTGTAAAGACAATATCACCCGTAATAAAAATCCCCGAAGGTTTAGCAAGTCTCTCGGCAAGCTTACAAAATGTTCAGGATGCAATAAACAATATGGGATTACCTGGTTTCATCAAAGATTTCATATTAAAAAGCCCTAGTTTCAACTCACAAACAATTTCTCAATTTATAACGAACAAAATATCCATATGGGTAGTTAATGGAATAGCATTTATAATAATTTTTCTCGTTGTTTTAATTTTAGTAAGAATCATTGGTTTTATAATTAAAAAAATATTAAGGTTTAATCCTTTCTTGAAGTGGGTAGACATTTTATTTGGAGGAGTATTAAAAGTTGCTATCTCTGCAATTATCCTTTTTATATTCTTAGAAATAATTATGAACGTTTTTGGCTTCCTTGATTTTCAAAATTACACGATTATATACCATATTAAATACTCGTGGTTTTACTCAAATATGAGCAAGGTATTTCCTTCAATAAAGGACTTCATAATTAGAACTCTCTCGCAATTTAAAACGTGAATTTAGAAGATCTTGACTTTAATTTACCTCACGAACTTATAGCGCAACACCCAATCTATCCGAGAGATTATTCAAAACTCATGGTCTTAAATAGAAATACCCAGGAGATTTCACATAAAAAGTTCTACGAGATTTTGGAATTTTTCAAAAAAGGCGATATTCTTGTGCTCAACGATTCAAAAGTAATAAAGGCAAGGTTTTATGGTTCAAACGAAAAAACCGGCGGCAAAAGAGAAATTTTTCTTCTAAAGCAAATAGATAAATTCAAATGGAAAGCTTTTGCGTCACCAAATAAAAGAGTGCACGAAGGCGATAATATATTGATTTCCAAAAAGCCATTAATAAAGGTAAAAATAGAGAAAAAAGAAGTTAATGAAGATACTTTAATTTTTGAAACTAACAATCTATCCATGGAAGAAGTACTAAAGAATTTTGGAGAAGTGCCTCTTCCACCTTACATCAAAGGAAAAATAGAAGACGAATCTGAATACCAGACAATTTATGCAAGCATTCCAGGTTCTGTCGCCTCACCCACAGCAGGGCTTCACTTCACAGAAAAATTAATTAAAGAGCTTGAAAACAAAGGCGTAATTATAGAATACGTTACATTACATGTAGGTCCTGGCACTTTTAAACCAATACAAGAAAAAAGTATTGAAAAACATTTAATGCATGAAGAGGAGTTTTTTATATCTGAAGAAACTGCAAAAAATATAAATAACGCAAAAGCAAAAGGAGGCAAATTATACGCCTGTGGAACAACGGTGATTAGAAGCTTAGAAACTACATCTACTAAAGAAGGTATATTGAAGCCAATGGATGGAAAAACAAAACTTTTTATAAAGCCGGGGTATAATTTTAAAATAGTTGATGCAATAATTACGAATTTTCATTTTCCAAGAACAACACTGCTTGCACTTGTAATGTCCTTTTCAGGAAAAGAGCTCGTACTTTCAGCATATAGCAACGCAATAAAAGAAAAGTATAGATTTTTTAGTTTTGGCGATGCAATGTTAATCATATAATAATTGAGATGAAGGATATAAAATTTAAAATAACTGCAACTGACAGAAATTCTCGCGCACGGGTAACCCAATTTGAAACAGCACATGGAATAATTGAAACGCCCGTTTTTATGCCCGTAGGAACGCAAGCCACGGTAAAAACTCTTACCCCGGATGAGCTTAATGAAATTGGGTTTAAAATTATTCTTGCAAACACATACCATTTATATTTGCAGCCAGGTGCATCAGTAATTGAAAGAGCTCATGGAATCCATAAATTTATGAACTGGAATGGTGCAATTTTAACTGACAGCGGAGGATTTCAGGTCCTTTCACTAAAAGATCTAAGAAAAATTAGTAAAGAGGGTGTGCAGTTCAAATCGTTCATTGATGGTTCTACTCACTTCTTTTCTCCAGAAGTTGTCGTTGAAACACAAGAAAAAATCGGCTCAGACATTGCTATCCACCTTGATATATGTGGTATCTATCAATCTGACTGGAAGGAAACTAACAGAGAGCTCGATATTACACTTCAGTGGGCAAAAAGAAGCTTACTTCACAAAAAGAGAGAGGATCAAATTATGTTTGGAGTTGTTCAAGGAGGGTTTTACAAAGATCTAAGAAAAAAAGCCGCAGAAGAAATTTCATCGATGGATTTCCCGGGCTTCACCCTCGGGGGATTAAGCGTTGGTGAAGAAAGAGCCCTGACCGAGGAGTTTGTAGATTACACTGTGCAATTGTTGCCTGACGACAAACCACGATATTTAATGGGAGTTGGAGATCCATTAAGCATAATTGAATACATAAAAATGGGAGTTGATATGTTTGATTGTGTGCTACCTACAAGAATTGCAAGGAATAGATCTTTGTTCACAAAGCACGGGGTTATAAAAATAACCAAAAATATCTATAAAGAGGACTTTACTCCAATAGAGGATGATTGCAGCTGTTACACCTGCAGGAATTTTACAAAAGCATATCTACATCACTTATTCAAATCCAAAGAATACCTTGCAGGAAGGCTTGCAACCATACATAATCTTTTTTTCTTACAGAAACTCATATTAAACATCAGAGAATCGATCAAGTCTGGCAGTTTTGATCAATTTTACAGAGATTTTAAAAATAATTATTCTCAAATTAATTACGAGTGATTTCTAAAAATTTAACTGGTTATTCGAAACCAGTACTCATTTTTCTAAAAAAGCATTATATAAGAAATAGCAAGAAGAGAAACTGTATATAAAGCGAGCAAAGAAATAGTATACTTCTGAGTATTAACAAGAGGGTATTCTTTAGTTCTAAGAAATTTAACAAGTTCTCCCCGTGTAAGTAAGAAAATCGTAAAGATCGACCAAAAAAGCAAGATAGAGAGAGCAATAATGCCATATACTCGGGACTTAAAAATTATAGCCATTAGCAAATAAGCATCAAATTTGCCTGAATTAGCAACATTCATAAATAACTGGACAGTTTGCTTAAAGAAAACTAAGCTCAATATTAAAATAATAAAAATCGCAGATTGAATGCTATATAATATCAAAAATAAAATCCGCGAGATATTCTTTTTAAAAAGAAAAAACAAGAGATTTAATAAAAATATTACAGATATAAAAATGCCGGTATCCAGGACAGAGAAATAATGAAATCGATCAAAAATTTTGAATATGAAAAGGCCAATAAATACAAGGTCTAAAACAACAAGATATACAATAATTTTAAACTCCTTTGGCATTCTATCCATTTTCAGTCTTTATGCCTACATCGTTAAGTTGCTTTTTTGAAACTTCGTTGGGTGCCTCTGTAAGAGGACAGATACCTGAAGTTGTTTTAGGGAATGCTATAACATCCCTTAAACTACCCGTACCACCGTTCATAATCCATACAAGCCTATCCAGACCAAAAGCGATACCCCCATGTGGAGGCGCTCCGAAACTCAAAGCCTGTACAAGAAAGCCAAATTTTTGTTCTACTTCAACGTCTGATAGTCCGATTGCCTTGAAAACTCTTTTCTGGAGTTCGGGGTTATGAATCCTGATACTGCCACCTCCAAGCTCATTCCCGTTTAGAACAAGGTCATAAGCTAAGGCTTTAACATGTTCTTTATCGGTTTCCAATTTTTCAAGATCTTCTGGCTTTGGCATTGTAAACGGATGGTGCTCGGCCTCGTATCTTCCCTCCTTCTCGTTATATGCGAAAAAAGGAAAATCCACAACCCAGATGAAATTAAACTTATCTTTTTTTACAAGATTATATTTTTCTGCCAGAAGTATTCTTACTCTGCCCACCTGATCAAAACCATTTTTACTATTAACTACAAATATAAGAGCTAAATTATCAGGCTGCCCTGTACCTAAAATTCCTGACTTTTCTTTTTCAGTGAGATATTTAGAGAACGAAGATATTATCTCGCCTTTCTTGATTTTGAAATCAATAAAGCCATTAAGTCCAAAATCTGTCATTTGCTCCTTTAAATCATCTACTTCCCTTCTCGAAAGAGCTGCGCCACCTGGAAGAAACAGTGCAAGCACAACTTTACCATTTTTCATTCCATCCCGAATAATTTGAATTCCTGTTTCTTTAAAATAATCAGTTAAATCTTTGATTTCCATACCAAATCTGGTATCTGGTTTGTCCGAACCAAATTTCTTTTTTGCATCTACATAACTGACCCTCTGAAATGGTATTTCTATTTCAACTCCAAGAATTTCTTTAAATAAATCCTTGTACATTTCTTCCATTAATTTAAGTATGTCTCCTTGCTCTATAAAAGACATTTCGACATCTAACTGCGTGAATTCTGGCTGTCTATCCTGCCTTAAGTCTTCATCCCTGAAACATCGGGCAATCTGGAAATATTTCTCAAACCCACCAATCATCAATATCTGTTTGAAAAGTTGAGGAGACTGTGGTAAAGCATAAAATTTACCCTTATTTAATCTTGAAGGCACGATAAAATCTCTTGCTCCTTCCGGGGTACTTTTTGTAAGAATTGGAGTTTCAATTTCTATAAAATCTCTGTTAATGAAAAAGGTTCTTATCGCTTGAATTATCCTTGATCTTAATTCAAATACTTTTCTTATTTCTGGCCTTCGTAAATCTAAATATCTGTACTTAAGTCTAACGGTTTCATCCACTTCCTGAGAAGAAAACTGGTTGAACGGCAAATCCTCTGATTTAGAAAAAATTTCAAATGCTTGAAGCAATATTTCAAATTTACCAGTCGGTAAATTAAGGTTTGGTTCAAGTCTATTTTTTACTTTTCCTTCTATTCCTACAACTGATTCATTTTTTAAACCTTGAATCTCTTCAGATTTCTCTTTGCTTATATTTTTTGGGTCTACAACAACCTGAACTATTCCAGAGCGATCTCTTAAATCAATAAATAAAAGCCCTCCCAGGTCTCTTTTTCTATGAATCCAGCCGTTTACTATAACAGTTTTTCCAATTTCATTCTCTGAAATTTCACCACATTTAACATTTCTTTTAAACATTTCTTTGCTCCTTAAAAAATCCATTTAAGTCATCTATGTTTACCTGTTTCTGTTCTTTCGTACCCATATTCTTTACTACCACAGAGCCAGTTTTTACCTCTTCTTCACCAATAAATATAGTAAATTCTGCGTTTCTCTTTGCACTTCTTTCCGTTTGGTTTTTAAAGCTACCGTTTTTAACATCCAAAAACACCTTGAACCCATAATTACGGAGTTTTTCGGTAATAAAAATAGCTCTTTCAAAGACAGTTTGTTGATAAGCAACATATATGAGCCATTTATCTCTTCCTACAAATCCCTGAGATTTCATAATTTCAACGAGTCTTTCCATTCCAAGCGCAAAACCTACAGCAGGTGTCGGCCTACCTCCGAGTTCTTCTATAAGATAATCGTATCTCCCTCCACCTAAAAGTGCATTCTGCGCTCCTAAATCGCTTGAAATAACTTCAAAAACTGTCCTTGTATAATAATCAAGCCCTCTTACAAGTGTATTATCAATTTCAAAAGGAATATTCATTTTCTGTAGATAATCTAAAACACTATCAAAATGTTTCTTACAATCATCGCACAGATAATCAATCATCTTTGGTAGAATGTCTTTTAACTCAGGGCTTTCCTTCTTGCAATCGAGTATCCTTAAAGGGTTAGTATAAAAACGCCTTTTGCAATCTTCACACAATTCATCGTAGTGCGGCTCTAAAACCTCTTTAAGTTTTTCTTTATAAATTGCTCTACATTTTCTACAGCCAATGCTATTAATTTTAACGCTTACGTTCTTGAGTTCAAGTTTTTTTGCAATATTATAACCAATATCAATTACTTCAGCATCAAGTAGCGGGGAATCATCACCTATTGCCTCCACGCCAAATTGATAAAATCCTCTGAAACGCCCTTTTTGAGGTTTCTCATACCTGAAACAAGGACCAAAGTAATAAAACCTTAATGGCAATGGCTTTGTTTCAAAGTGATGTTCAACATAACTTCGAGTGACCGAAGCAGTTATTTCTGGTCTTAAAGTTACACTTCTCGCACTTTTATCTATAAAAGTATACATTTCTTTCTCTACAATATCAGTATCAATCCCAACAGAACGTTCAAATAGTTCTGAATATTCAATAATAGGGGTTATTATGTCTTCATAAGCAAAACTTTCCGCAATCTCTTCAAGAACTCTCCTTGCGGTTTTAAAAAGTTCGAGATCTTCCCCATAAATGTCCTTAAAACCCTTGACGCTTGTTATCATATATTTCTCCTTCATCTATATTTATAATAAAAAGCTTTGTTTTAAAAATCTTTTTCATTATTCTATATTATATGAAAGGAGAACAAAAATGATTAGAAAATTCCCCAGAATATTATTTGCGGTTATGGCTGTTGGCTAGATATTTGCGATATTTTCACTATTCCTGCCAGGTAAATATATATACGGTTTGATTTCTCTTATTGTAGCAAGCACAATTAATCTAACATATTTTAATTCAAGAGAGTATCAGGCTCTTGGAAATTTGAATAACGCAAAAAATTTCATAGAAAAAAATAAAACTGATACGGCTGCAGGACTTATCATAAAATCAGCAAAATTAAATGAGGATGAAGAAAGCATCAACAAATTTTTTT
>MNXV01000020.1 GCA_001871575.1 Caldisericum sp. CG2_30_36_11 | reverse complement strand
ACATCCCAAGATAGTTATTTGCGTTCATTCTCAAAAATTCTTTTCCACCATAACCTTTTATAAAATATCTAGGACCTTTATCGTCTTGTGCCTGTTTTATTCCGGTTATCACTGTTTCATTGCCTTTAAGTACTCCCTTTTCCTCTAACTCTTTTAAATAAGTTACTAATACCTCTTTAATTCTATCAAGTGGCATTATTCCACCTCCTATCTATATTTTAATTTCTAACTTCTTGGACAACTTCTCAAGCATGTCCTTTGTCATAGAAGCAAGGTCATAACTCGGTTTCCATCCCCACTCCTCTCGAGCAGCACTATCGTCCATTTTGTTGGGCCAAGAATCAGCTATTGCCTGCCGTACCGGGTCAATATTATATTCTATAACAAAATCTGGAATATATCTTTTGATTTCATTTGCTATTTTCTCGGGAGCAAAACTCATTGCCGTCACATTAAAAGCATTTCTATGCAGTAATTTCTTAGGATCTGCTTCCATAATATCAATCGCTGCCTTTATCGCATCTGGCATATACATCATGTCCATATATGTATCAGGCTTTAAATAACACGTATATCTTCTGTGTTTAAGAGCTTCATAAAAGATTTCAACAGAATAATCAGTGGTCCCTCCACCTGGCAGCGTTACATAAGAAATGATGCCAGGAAAACGCACTCCCCGTGTATCTACTCCAAATTTTTTATTATAGTAATCACAAAGCAATTCCCCTGCGACCTTTGTAACACCATACATTGTATTAGGACGCTGAAGCGTATCTTGAGGTGTGTTATCTTTAGGTGTATCAGGGCCAAACGCGCCAATAGAACTGGGAGTAAAAACAGCACATCCATGCTCGCGCGCAACGTCCAGAATATTACAAAGCCCGTTAATATTCACATCCCAGGCAAGTTTTGGCTTGGCTTCTGCTACTGCAGAAAGTATGGCTGCCAGGTGGTATATAGCATCTATTTTATACTTTTTCACAACCTTCTCAACCGTACTAATCGTTCCACAGTCAATAATTTCAAATGGCCCTGAATTAAGCAATTCTTCACTGGGTTTTCTTTTATGTCCTGCTGCTACTACATTTTCATTGCCATACCTTTCGCGTAAGGCTAATGTAAGTTCAGACCCAATCTGCCCTGTAGCTCCCGTTACTAAAATTCTCTTCATAAATTACTTGCCTCCTGTTTTTAGTACTCATCAAAATCGTGTAGTATTCCCTAAATTGGGCGACTACCAAAAATTTCATGTTCAACGTTTCTTTCTTTAATTTTATTAAAATAAAAGGAAATATCAAAATCATTCTTAGAATCCTTTTTAATTATCCTTATGACATCACATTCTTTTAGTCTTTCTTCTGGTGTTAGTCCATTTATATCCTTATGAGATCTCATTGAATTGTAACATGCTGAGAAGGATCGCATGTTAGAAAAGATTAAATACTCTATGTATCTGTTCAATCCTTCTTGCATATTTATTTAAGTACACCCTCTTTAGCGTTCTCAAAGACTTTCAAGACAAAAGCCATTCCATCAAAGAAACAAACATCAAGTTTCTATAAAAATTTATCAAATCAGCCTCACTGCTTCTTTGATATCTTCTGCTATCATCCTTTGTTTTGCTTTTTCACTGAGGAAATATCAATTCGCCAAGTACAAAAATCAGAGCGAAAAGACCTGCTCCTGTTGCCAGGAAAACAAAAATTGATCGTTCCTTTTTCACTATAATACTGACTATTCCAGTAAAAAAGGCTAATATTCCGGCAATTACCATAGCAAGCCAAGGGATAGAAAGCACCAGATTACTGGAGAATGTATCACCAACTTCCTGGCCGGAAGCAACAAGAATTTGGAATAAGGCAAATAACAAAATGAAAATTATTATTAACACTATTGACCATTTACCCAGAATAGTTCTTGGCATTTTTTTATCATACCTCCTTATTTATTAATCTTTGCATAATATTTTAAATCATTAATGAGAAATACGAAAGTCTATTCCGTAATTGGCTATAGTATAAAATTTTAAAATGGGTTCGGAGGTTAATTCCTGTTTTATCAATAATATTTTATGATTGAGCAATTTAAATTTAAATCTGTCTTTTTATATCAGCCTCATCACCTCTTTAATATCTTCTGTTGTCATCCTTTGTTTTGCTTTTTCAATGAGATAATTTTTCCCCGTTGGAGTATATGACGGAAAAACTCTTTTGCCGGCATAGTAATATTTCTCTTTCCTTGTTTTATAAGTAGAACCCACTGGAATTACTCTTTTATCTGACTGCTTTTTCCAGATAGAATTCATTGCCTTGATTGACACATCGCCCATAAGCATAAAAACCTTAATGTTAGGAAATAGACTTACTTCTTTTTCCAGAAGCATAGAACAGTTTTTTATTGTTTCAAGTGAAATTGTATAATCTTTTTTCCCGCACTTTATTGCTGTGGTGATATAAACCCCCTTATTAAGAATATCTCGCATGTTCGAGACCTTTACGCCTGCGTCGTTAAAAGCCTGAACAATTGTTTGGAGGTAAAATGGATTTCCTTTCTCGTAAAAATAATCTGCTTTGTCATTCGGAGGTGACTCGGTAATCATAAATATTTGAATATTTTTCGCCTCTACTTCTATGAATGGAACAACATAACTTTTCATATCAATATCTATGCATGGAAAGCCTATGCATTTTATATGATCACGGATTTTCATATTTCCCCCTTTTAAATCATATTAAATAAAATCAGATTGTTTGGAGTTTGCTCTTCTTTCAAGTATAAATGTTACAGGACCATCGTTTACAAGGCTTACTTCCATACGAGCTTTAAACACACCTTTTCTTACGCGGAGACCTTCGCTTTTGATGTTATCAACAAATTTTTCGTATAATTTTTCTGCAATTTTTTCTTCGAGAGCATCTGAGAAACTCGGTCTGTTACCCTTCTTAATATAAGAAGCAAGTGTAAATTGTGATACTACAAGTACTTCTCCAACAACATCTTTAATTGAAAGATTCATTTTGTCGTTTTCGTCGGGAAAAATCCTGAGATTTACTATTTTTTTCGCAAGGTAATCTGCCAGAGCTTCTGTATCTCCTTTTTCTGCACCGAGAAGAACGAGCAAACCTTTGCCAATTTCAGAAACGATTTTCCCATCAACTACCACTGATGCTTTTTTAACTCTTTGAAGCACTATTCTCATATATCCACCTTTTACTTACTCTGACCTTTTCAATTTCCTCCACACTTTCAAGCTCTTTTACCAGGGCATCGATAGGAGTTTTTGAATCAATCTCGACTGAAAATCTTATATATGCTTGAAAGTAACCGTGTGACTTTTTATCAGTCCTTCTTGAAGAATGAAAGTTTTCGATATTTATATTCGCGTTTGCAAACACTCCCGAAATTTTATAGAGGATGCCAGGGACATCCAAGGATGTTACCCTGAAAAACGCAATAAGTTTTTTTACAGAGCCTTTACTCCAATAAGCCGGTAGAATTTTCCCTCCTCTCTCTAATATATCCTTGAGGTTAGGACAATCCTTTTTGTGAATTTTTATTCCTCGACCTCTTGTTATATACCCAATTATTTTATCTGGAGCCTTTGGCTCACAACATTTTGCAATTGAGATTTTGATGCCCGAAGCACCATTTACAGCAGGAAAGAATTCTCCTTCCTCTTTCTTTTGAGGCTGAGGTATTACCTTTACTGGCTGAACAACCACTTTTTCAACAACAATCTCTTTAGCCTTCTTTTCTTCGTATAATTTTCTAAAATATGCCTTTATTCTGGAGCGTGCAGAAGAGGTCTTAACAAATCTAAGCCAGTCTCTTTTAGGCCCCGTAGAGGCTTTTGAAGTGATAATCTCAACTCTATCTCCCGTTTTAAGCTCGGTATTCAAAGGCACCATTATTCCATTTATTTTAGCACCAACACAGTAATTGCCTATATCCGTGTGAATCTTGAATGCAAAATCAACTGGAGTTGCACCCTGGGGAAGCTCTATTACATCTCCCTTTGGGGTAAAAACAAGCACTACTTCGCTAAAAAGGTCAACTCTGACACGCTCAACAAACTCTTTTGATGAACGAATCTCTTTCTGCCAGTCAACAATCTGTCTTAACCAGGCAATCTTTGCCTCATAATCCTTATCGAGAACTTTGCCTTCTTTATACTTCCAGTGGGCTGCAATACCCATTTCATCATGCAGGTGCATTTCCTTTGTTCTTATCTGAATCTCAAATGGCTCACCAGACTTAGTTATTACTGTCGTGTGAAGTGATTGATACATATTCGGTTTTGGCAGGGCTATATAATCTTTGATCCTGCCAGGAACAAACTTGTAATAGTTATTTACAATGCCAAGCACCTGATAACAGGTAGGTATGTCATTGACAATAATGCGAAGCGCAATGATATCGTATATCTCTTCAAATTGCTTACCGTCACGTACCATTTTTCTGTAAATTCCGTAGAGATTCTTCGGCCTTCCAGAAACTTCTGCTTTTATTTTATTTTGTACCATCAAGGCCCTGAGCTCTTCTATAAGATTGTTTACATATTCTTCCCGCTCGTTTCTTTTCATTGCAACTTTTTTTGCAAGTTCATAATATTTTTCTGGCTCAAGGAACCTGAACGAAAGATCTTCAAGATCCCACTTCATTGTGTATATTCCAAGCCTGTGAGCAAGAGGAACATAAATATTCATTGTTTCCTGGGCAATTTCTTTTTGTTTTTCAGGAGGTAGATAGTTAAGGGTTCTCATATTGTGAAGGCGGTCAGCAAGTTTTATAAGGACAACCCTTATATCCTGTGCCATTGCGAGAAGCATTTTTCTCAGGCTCTCAAGTTTTGCTTCTTCAGATGATACGCTCTTTATATCCTTAAGTTTGGTGACAGCATTAACAAGAAAGGCAATGTTTTCGCCAAATTCCTTTTTTATTTTTTCTATCGGAACTTTCGTATCCTCAACAACATCGTGCAGCAAGGCAGCAATATAAGTTTCTGCATCAAGATGAAAATCGGCAAGTACCAGTGCGACATTTAAAGGATGTGAAATGTAATCTTCAGAGGATTCCCTCTTCTGCCCTTCATGAGCGCTTTTCGCCAGCTCGTAAGCTTTTTTAATTAGCAAAATCCCCTCTTTGTCTATGTAAGAGGAGATTTTATTCTGAAACTCTTCGAATAAATTATCCAATTTATTACTCAAAATTTATAAGTGAAAACACAGGGTATTTCGTTAGCTTTTCTTCCCCCTTTAGATCTTTCAGTATCACAACAAATCCCCAACCAACAATTTCTCCCCCGAGAGATTCGATAAGTTGAGATGCAGCAAGTGCAGTTCCACCAGTTGCAAGAAGGTCGTCTATCATAAGGACTTTTTCGCCTTTTCTTATAGCGTCTTTATGGATTTCGAGTATTGACATTCCGTACTCGAGTTGAAACTCCTTCCTAATAAGTTCAAATGGTAGTTTCCCTGGCTTCCTAACAGGGACGAAACCTACATTTAAGAGCATGGCAATGGGAGCACCAAATATCAAACCCCTCGCTTCAATTGCAGCCACTTTGTCCACATGCTTGTCCTTGAAAAATTCTGCTATGCTTTTCACCGAATAATTCAAAGCCTCTGCATTTCCCATAAGTGGAGTGAGGTCCCTGAAAAGAACGCCTTTTTGCGGAAAATCAGGTATACTTCTTATATAACTTTTTAAATCCATTTCTGCCTCCTTCCATTAAACATAATCTAATTATACAAAAAACAAAAAGATAACAAATCCTGTGCGCTCCTTTTCAGAGATATAACGTATTTAATGTCTCCTCTTTGACTTCTTTTTCTTCTTAAATGATTTCTTTGAAGAAATATTTTTTCTTTCGATTTGTTCAGTTTGTTCTGTTATGTACCCTCCCTGTTGACCTTCATCCACGCTAGACTTTAAAACAGACTTATCGGGAGCAACCGATACAATGCTTTTCACAGGTTTTTTCTCTTTCTGCCATATAACAAGCAAGGGTGATGCAATATAAATTGAAGAGTAAGTTCCAGAAAGGAGACCAAACATAAGTGTCATTGAAAAGTCTCTTAAAGTTGGCCCACCAAAAAAGACAAGAGAGAAAGATGCAAAGAATGTTGTTAAGGATGCGTTCATGGACCTTACCCAGACTTCAGTTATGCTTCTATTAACAAGGCCTTTAAATTCTTCCTTACCTCTAAATCTTAAATTTTCTCTTATTCTATCCATAACTACTACGGTGTCTTCCACAGAATAGGTAATAATGGCAAGGAATGCACCGATGAAAGGAGCGTTGAGTTCCACTCTGAACAAAGCAAGCATTCCAAGCGTCACAAGAATATCATGAAAAAGAGCAAGTACTGTGGCAAGAGCAAATTTAAATGCAAATCTTACGGTAATGTAGAAAAGCACAAAAAGCAAGGCAAGTCCAAGTGCAATTGCTCCACTCTTTTCAAGTTCTCTTCCAATAACAGGAGCAATGGAAGTAATTCCGGTTTGATCAGTTATAACAGGAGCAACATTTTTCGATATGTTATCAATAATAGTGTTTGCATCCTCGGCTTTGATTGTCTCAACACTGAGTTTAATGGTAATTTTGTTCCCGGCTCCCTCCTGGATGATCGCATTTTTATATCCTGCGTCCACAAGAACTTTTGAAACTTTTGCAGTGTCAGGAGTACTTGAACAAGTGATATTTATAACTGTCCCGCCCTTAAAATCGATACCAAGATTCAACGGAAAACCAGTTCTCACCTGATTTACCACCATTGCTACAATGCCAATGAAAATTATTGCTAAAGATATCGAAAACCAGACTTTCGAACGGCCTATGATATTCCATTTAGAAATTCTATCTCTAAAATTCATCGTCTCCTCCTTTAATCATCTGTAACCTGTAATTTTTTCATCAGGTTTATCCTTTGGATTCATCGGATTTACTCCTCTGTAATCTGCGCTCATTCTCAGCAGATTATATCCCAAAAAGCCAGGGCTTATTTGAAGTACTTTGTGAAAGAAACAGGTTTAAAATTACCCTTGACACAACAATTCCGCTAAAGAAACCAACAAGTATTCCAATTGTAGTTGTGACAGCAAATCCTTTTATTACACCTGTTCCCAGATAGAAAAGTAAGGCTGCCCCAACAAGAACTGTGAGGTTCGAGTCAAAAACTGTCCTGAAAGCATGAGTAAAGCCAGCAGATATTACTGATTTTATTGATTTTCCAAGTTTCAATTCTTCTTTCATTCTTTCAAAGACAATAACATTTATATCGACAGACATACCAAGCGATAGTATGGCGCCTCCGATTGCAGGAAGTGAAAGAGTTGCGTGAAGTAAGAAAAGCAAAGCAATTTCTATTGTAAGGTAAATTGTAAGTGAAAGTACCGAAAAAAGACCGAGTAAACGATAAAAAACAATCATATAAATGAAAATAAGTATAATTGCAGTTATAACTGCAATAAGAGCCATTCTTATTGAACGAGCACCAAGAGAAGGCCCTACAACTTCCTCACTAATGAAATCCAGCTTTACAGGCAATGAACCGCTTCTTAAAAGTGCTGCATAATCAGCAGCCTCCTGCTGGGTAAATCCACCTTCAATGACACCTTCTCCATTTGGAATTGCATTATTTACAACAGGGTTTATAAGCAGTTTGTTATCAAGATATATTGCAATCTTTTTGCCAATGTTTGCCTGCGTAACATCTGCAAAAATCTTTGCACCTGCTGAATTCAACTTAAACTCAATTACTGGCTGGCCAAGTGTAGCAGTTTCTTTACTAAATGCAAGGTTTGCACTGGCTAAATCTGCTCCTGTTAGAACAACTTTTCCATCTTCCGTTTTAAATTGCAATAACGCTGTCTGTCCTATGAGCTGTCTTGCCCTCTCAGGATCCTTCCACCCTGGAAGCTCTACGTCAACCCTTTTCCAATTTGCTCCTCTTTCCTGGACAACGATTGCTTCACTGATACCAAGGTTATTGACCCTTCTTTTTATAACACTCACGGCTGTGTCCATTGCTTCAGAAGTTACTTTGACCTCTGATGTATCGGTTGCCTCGAGAACAAATCTTACCCCGCCGTGCAAATCAAGCCCAAATCTTGGAGTAATCGCTTTCTCCAAACTGGTTAGTGTTTCAAGAGGCTTTCCAGAGGACATAAAACCTTTTACATCAATAAAAAGGGCCATTGCAAAAACGATTAAAATAAGAATAATTCCTATAATCCTATTCTTTTTCATTATAAAACCCTCCTAAAATCTTTATTTTTTGTAACCTGTAATCTTTTTCATCAGGTTATTTTTGTTCAGCATTTAAAAGTTCCTTAAGTTTTAAAAAATCTTTTTTTAAAGTACCCTTCAATTCTCCATGGTAAAGAACTGCTGCAGGATGATACATGGGGGAAAATTTAAATCCGTCTTTCTCAAGCAAAGTACCATGAACAGTACCTATCGTAAGTTTTGAGGAAACCAGGGCATTAAGTGGAGTGTTTCCAAGTGTGCAGATTATCTTTGGCTCAATAATTGCAATTTGTGCATATAGATAAGGAATGCAAACTTCGATTTCCCAAGGCATTGGAACTCTGTTATTTGGTGGCCTGCATTTAATAATATTGCCGATAAAAACTTCTTCTCTTGTATATCCAATATCACAAAGCAACTCGTCTAAAAATTTTCCAGCTGCGCCAACAAAAGGTCTTCCTTGTAAATCTTCCTCTCTTCCTGGCCCTTCTCCTATAAACATAATTTCAGCATCTACTGAACCTTCGCCTGGAACTGCATTTTTCCTGGAACTACCAAGTGCACATTTTCTGCACATCAGGATATTTTTAGAAATATCTTCAAAAAGAGCTTTTTTATCCATCTATATTTTACCAACTACAACTTGGCCGAGTTTGGTATCAAGCACGTTTTTTGCATATGAATTTACCTCGTCAAGACCTACCGATTCAATTTCTTCAAGCAATTTTTCAGACTTTTTTATCTTGCCTAACAAAAGCCCTTGAATTCCGTTCCTCTGCATTTTGGAAGGACTGCTTTCAAGTCCAAGAATTAGGTTGCCAGACACAAATGATTTTGCATCTTCAAATTCTGCCTGACTTACCCCATCTCTTCTTATATTTTCCACTTCGCCCATAATGATATTTTCAACTTCTCTTTGAGAATTCTTTGTCGTTGAAACATATATAACTGTTCCGCCAGTATTAGATAATCTCACCGGATAAGTATAAACAGTATAAGCAAGGCCACGTTCTTCTCTTAATTTTTGGAAAAGCCTCGAAGACATATTGCCACCAAGTATCGTATTAAAAATCGTGCTCACTACGTTTTCTCTCGAGAATAGCTTGCTTCCTTTGAAAGTAAATGCAATATGGATTTGAGCTGTATCTTTTTCAAATCTTCGATTTTCAAAGACAAAAGAAGGTTTATCGATATCAGGAACAAATTTTTCTTTATTAAAATCAGAAAAGTATCTATCTATAAGTTTATTAAGCAATTTATCATTGATATCACCCGCAACAGAGATAAATATGTTGTTCGAGTTAAAAAACTTGTTGAAATAATTTTTAAGATCATCAACCGTTATCTTTTTCACGGTCCCTTCTACTCCAAGTGGACTGTTTGCAGCAGAACTATCTCCCCAAATTGACTTCAAAGCTTCAGTCTGACATATGTCCTGCGGATCATCAAAATACTCCTGAATTTCCTCCAGGATTACTCCCCTTTCTTTTTCTATGAGAGAATCCTCAAAAGTAGGGTTTTTCAGGATATCAGAGAGAACATCAAAACCCTTTTCTACATCTTTCGCGAGCAATCTTACATAGAACAGCGTATGTTCGCTAGACGTGTATGCATTTATTTCCCCGCCGAGCTTTTCGATTTCTCTTGATATCTCAAAAGCATTTCTTTTTTTTGTACCCTTAAAGACTGTATGCTCTATAAAATGTGCAATACCTTGAAATTTTTCTTCTTCGTAACAACTTCCAGATTTTACAAAAACACCAATAGAAAGTGACGGAAAAGAATGATGCTCTTCAAGGAAATACCTTATGCCATTTTTTGCAACTTTTATTTCTTCAAAAACATTTTCTGACACTTTATTTAAACCTCTTTATTCTTTTTTTTGTGAGTCATTATTCGCAAATTTTCGAGTAAGCTGTATCTTGCCGTCATCTTCAACTTTCATTACTTTTACATCAAATTTATCTCCTGTACGCACCTCTTTTCTTATATCTTTAACAAATTTATCTGAAATCTGGGAAACGTGAAGAAGCCCAACGTAATTGGGTAGAATCTGCACAAGGGCACCAAAATCTCTTACATCTACAACGACACCGTGATATATTTTTCCAACCTCAGGTTCGGCTACAAGGCCAAGAATCTTCTGTTTTATATCCCGACCAAGTTCCTCACTTGATGCAGCAATATAAACCTTTCCGTCTGGCTCAATGTTAATCTCGGAATCGGTATCTCCAATGATGCTCTTTATGGTTCTTCCGCCTGGTCCTATAATCAGGCCTATTTTGTCTGTTTTTATCTGTAATGTAAAGATTCTTGGTGCATAAGGTGAAATTGTATCTCTTGGCTTTGGAATTACTGCAAGCATTTTTTCAAGCAATTCAAGCCTTGCATCTTTTGCCTGATCAAGGGCTTTCCCCAATATATCGAGGTCTATCCCCTTAATTTTTATATCCATCTGAAGTGCAGTTATTCCATCTGTAGTTCCTGTGACTTTAAAATCCATATCTCCAAGATGGTCTTCTGCACCTTGAATATCAGTAAGGACTACATACTGATCGCCCTCTTTGATAAGTCCCATCGCAATGCCTGCCACTGGCTTGGTAATGGGGACCCCTGCATCCATAAGCGCCAGAGTCGAACCACAGGTAGAAGCCATTGAAGTTGAACCATTAGATTCAAGCACCTCTGAAACGACTCTCATCGTATAAGGAAACTTCTCTTCAGATGGAAGCACCGGAACTAATGCTCTCTCTGCGAGTGCTCCATGTCCGATTTCTCTTCTTGAAGGGCCTCTCATCGGTTTAACCTCTCCTACAGAAAATGGTGGGAAATTATAGTAATGCATATAACGCTTGGTAATTGACTCTTCATCAAGAGATTCTATGAGTTGTCCCTGGCCTTTCCCTGCAAGAGTTACAATTGAAAGTACCTGGGTTTGACCTCTTGTAAAAAGTGCTGAACCATGCGTCCTTTTAAGAACTCCAACCTCTATACTTATCGGCCTTATTTCAGCGCGGGCCCTACCATCCAGCCTTGCGCCTGTTAAAGTCTGCTGCCTTGCATAATTCCTGAGGACATAATCAAAAATAAAGCTAACATCATTTATCTTGTCTTGATATTTTTCAGAATATTCAGCTATAATTTCTTCTTTTATATCTTCAAGGGCTCGTTCTCTCGTAAGCTTCTCCTTGTTCTGAAGTGCAAGTTTAATCTTATCGAGCAATACAGGCTCAATTTCATTTTTGACAGCTTCATCAACTATAATTTCCGGAACTGCAACTTTTGGTTTTCCAAAACGGCTTGCAAACTCTTCCTGAACAATGGCAATTTTCCTTATTTCTTCAAGGGCAAGGCCCATTGCATCAATCATTTGACTTTCAGATACTTCTTTCGCCCCTGCTTCAATCATTAAAAGTGCATCTTTTGTACCTGCAATGCTAAGGCTCAGAGCACTTTTTTCCTCAATTTCTTTCTCTGATGGGTTAATTACAAACTTGCTATCCAATAAACCAACTTTCACTGCGCCCACTGCCTCGGTAAAAGGCTCATCAGAAAGGAGTGAAGCTAGTGATGCCGCATTTATACCAAGGATTTCTGGAGAAATCTCTCCATCAGATGATAAAACATAAACAACAATTTGCACTGGCCTTCTAAATTGAACAGGGAAAAGTGGCCTTAAAGGTCTGTCGATAAGTCTTGAACCAAGTATTTCGTTCTCAGAAGGCCTGCCTTCTCGTTTAAAAAAACCACCTGGTATTTTGCCTGCCGCATACATTTTTTCGAAATAATCAACCGTTAGTGGGAAGAAATCAGATCGTTCTACTGGCTCCTTATCCATTGTGGATGTTGCAAGCATTTGAGTGTCGCCACAAGTTGCAAGAACTGCTCCGCCTGCTTGTTTTGCAACCCTCCCTATTTCAAAACTTACTAATTTTCCGCCAATTTCTAATTCTATTTTTTCCATCATATTACGCTCTCAAACCAAACTCTTTTAAAATTCTTTGATACCTTGCCTTGTCGGTTTCTTTTACATAATTCAGGAGCCTTCTTCTTTCACCTACAAGTTTAAACAAACCTCTACGTGAAGAATAATCGCTTTTGAATACCTTAAGATGTTCAGTAAGATTGTTAATTCTAGCACTTAAGAGAGCAACTTGCACTTCGGGAGAACCTGTATCCCCTTCGTGCCTTTGAAACTTCTTAATGATTTCTTCTTTTTGTTCTTTAGAAATCATATTAAACCTCCTTGAAATATAATTTCTCTCTTAGCAAAGGAAATCGTCGGAGCATCGATATCCCTCGTTAAAAGACAAAGATATTATAGAGTTTTTACGAACTAATGCAAGAGAAAGATAGTGAAAATTTTTAAAAATACATTTTCACATTTTACGCAAAATGATAATATTAATTAATGAACATTGTGTTTGTACTAATTATTATACTGTCTGCATTTATTCATGCACTGTGGAATTTTTTTGCAAAGCAGAGCAAGGATAAACTTACCTTCTTATGGCTTGCAAAAATATTTCAGGCATTGATATATTTACCCCTTATTATTTTCCTTCTAACACGAGGACGCATTCCCACTTATGGCTGGTATGCAATTATCGGGAGTGGCATTGTCCACACATTTTATTGGTTCTTTCTCGCGAAAGCGTACAGTAACGAAGACCTTTCTCTCGTTTACCCAATTTCAAGATCTGCCCCAGCACTTGTTCTTATTTTTGCTGTAATATTTCTGAAGGAAAGAGTAAGTTGGGCTGGTATTATTGGCATTGGGATTGTTCTTATCG
>MNXV01000023.1 GCA_001871575.1 Caldisericum sp. CG2_30_36_11 | reverse complement strand
AAAAAACGGTAGCACCGCCTAGTTCGTGTTGATATTCTGGCCAGGGGTAGCTATGCATTGCCATGCGAAGTCCACCAAGCACCCAGCCATTATAACTTTCAAATGTTGCCCAGAACTCTTCATTTTTGCATAGCTCAAAAGCATACCACGCCTTTGCATAATAAAGGACAGCGCCAGCATTAACTTGTCTTAAAAAGGCCATGGTATGCAGGCTGATGTTTACTTTTTCATTTAGGATCCTTCCGTTTGCAATACCTACGGGAACTCCGTTTTCTAATCCTAAGAAAAAGTATTCGTCTTTCATTCTCTTTCTTTTAATGGCAAGTAGTTCTGCAAATACTCTTGCCCCGACAATATCATAGTAGTCATATTCGGCGAATAGAAATTTTTGAAGAATACCAAGCACCGGGTCGATTTCTTCTTCCTTGATTGGACGAATAAGAACATCATGCTTGTTTCCTTGTTTGTCTAAAATCTCGGACCACATGGGTTTAAGTTCAGGGACTCTAATAGGGGCTTGCAGCAATCCTTCCAGCCATTCTGCATCGAATTTGTACTCGCTTTTCCTGAGTTTTACAGGAATTTGCTTTTTCATAATGCCTCCTTATATTTAATAAAATTTGATTATATTATATCTGTTAAAACTGCGGTGTCAATAAGTTATTTACCTAAAATTTAATTTCAATTCGCTCTATTGACTTAATAAAGATTTTTTGATAAAATTAAGACATCTTTTTGAAAGGGAGGTAGTACAATGAAAAAACAACCGCCAGTTAAAGTTTCACAATCCGAAATTGTCTTCAAAGTAGAAGAAATTGAACCTATATTAAGCGGTTCGCCGATGATTCTCCCGCCATGGAGTCCAATGTTTATTGAACTTCCAAACGGGAAGAAGATGGTTATCAGGGAAATGAGGAAAGATGAAATTCCCCTTTTACTTCCTACTGTAAAAAATCTTTTAGACATTGACCATGATTTTTATGACATCGTGGGCGCAAGAGTTTATGCAGAACTTCTTGGCTGGTTAAGAAATAGATTAAAGGACCCTTACAATTTTGTTGGTGTAGTAGATGGTAAACTTGCAGCATTTGCAAATGGAAGACTTATGGATGAGGATATAAACATCAGTTTGCACACACTTGCATTTATGAGAGGCATGAAGGCTGGTGCTGTAATGTATTATGCAAAGTGCTATTATGCTTTTGAAATTCTCGGGCAAAAAGAATTCTGGGCTACTTATGAAAGTTACAACGGATGGAAGAGATGGGGAATAGGAATGGCTCAACCATCTTATCCGTGGCCTGATGTTCAACATGAACTTGGTGGAGCAAGGGTTTACTATGTAACAAAAGAATACTGGAACACCACAGTAAAGAAATATCTCGAGGACTATATTGGCTCTGGCCTTATAAGTCCGGTTCCGGAAGATATGCTGAAGGCAGCAGAGCACTTTGAAGTCCCAGAAGGACTTGAAGAATAATTTAATTAAATATTCTTTAATCCCCCAAAATTATCCTGGGGGTTTTATTTTTACTGAAGAGAAGATAAAAATGATGCAAAAAATAGCTTTGATGGTTAAATCCTTTGGTGATTGTATAAATCTGAATAGTGATTGGAAACAAATCAGGATTCACTCTACCTTCAGGAATGTAATTAATTTGTTAGTTTCATCCCGAATTATCTCTATTGTTGCGCCTGCTGTAGGAAGAGGACCTAATAACATTGTGGTAGATATTGATGACTTCCGCCAGTTTAAATATATAAATTGGCATGATAAGATTTTGTATTTAGACGATTATGGGATTGGTTTTAGTGGAGCAGAGAAGTATGATTCAGAGATTTTCATATCAAGTTTGAACAGGGGCGAATTTATGTGCAATTTACAAATTTCAGAGAAAGTTGTTGTAGAAGAAGCTCCTCAGTTCAGCAGTGCATTTCTTTTAGATGACGGTAGAGAGAAGTTTTTTAAAACACTGTTCGAAAGAAATTTAAAGGAAAAAATTAAAATCACTTTTAAAGCTTTGATGAATGGTTATTTTGATGCGGTTAATGAATTAAAGGGCGTTGGTTTTGGTTTAACGCCCCAGGGAGACGATATTATTAATGGAATAGTCATTGCTCTTTATATTTTCGAACAACTTTCCGGGGTGAAAACCGTAAATATAAGAGAGAAATTTTATCTTCAATCTTCAAATGGCAATGTATTAAGCAATACATTTATCTATTATTCTTCAGTTGGTCGTTTTTATGAATATTTTAAAGATTATTTATTGGCTATTTTGTCTGATGGGAAAAATGTTGAATCTGTTACTCGTAGAATACTTAATTTCGGAGAAACATCGGGTGCAGATATTTTAACTGGTTTTATTATTAGTTTGAAAAAATTTTTAGAAGGAGGTTTGTTATGGCAGTGAAAGGAGTTATTAAAAAGGGCGAATATTATGATTCTGTAGCCCTTATGTTGGTTGCTCGAGAAGCAACAAAACTTAATGGCGTTGAAGATGCAGCTTTGATGATTGGCACAAAAGAGAATAAGTCAATTCTCGAATCCTCCGGACTATTAATAGAGGAATTTAAAGGAGCATCAGAATCAGATTTGCTTATTGCGGTAAAGGCAAAAGATGAATTATTAGCCATTACAGCGATTCAGAAGGTAGAAGAACTTCTGAAAACTAAAAACCTGGGGTCTCGGGAATCTGAAGAATATATGCCCAAGAGTCTTGAAGGAGCTTTAGAAATTTTACCCGATGCAAATATGGTTATTGTATCGGTTGCAGGTAGGTATGCAGCAAGAGAAGCAATGAAAGCTTTAGAGCATGGTCTGCATGTGATGATCTTCTCGGATAATGTTCCAAAAGATAAAGCGTTTGAGGTAAAAAAATATGGAAGAGAACATGGCCTTCTTGTGATGGGTCCTGACTGTGGTACAGCCATCATAAATGGTGCACCGCTTGGTTTTGCGAATGTAGTTAATAGAGGTGATATTGGAATTGTTTCTGCTGCAGGTACAGGACTTCAGGAAGTTAGCTGTATCATTTCAAATGCAGGTGGCGGTATTTCACAGGGTATTGGTACAGGTGGGATAGATGTCAAGAAGGATTATCAAGGCATGTCTTTCCTTACCGGGCTTGAAGCTCTTATTGATGATCCTGAAACAAAGGTCATTACACTTGTTTCCAAGCCACCACACCCGGAAGTTCTTGAAAAAATAGGTGAAATTCTCAAGAAGACCGATAAGCCAGTTGTTGCTGCTTTCCTTGGAGCAGACCCTGAATTAGTTAAAAAGATTGGTGCAATTCCAGCAAAAGACCTTGAACATGCCTCACTTCTTGCAGTTAGTATTTCTAAGGGTATTTCTATGGAAGACTTTGAGAAAGAGATTGGTCGTAAAGATGGTGAATTAAAAGAATTGGCTTCACAACTTGCAAGGAAATTAACAGGAGAGCAGAAGTATTTTAGAGGCTTGTTCCAGGGAGGGACCCTTGTCTATGAAACCCAGGTTCTCCTGAAGGATATTTTAGGAGGTATAAATTCTAACGCTCCGCTTGATCCTTCTCTTAAACTTGAAGATTCCTGGAAAAGTGTCGGACATACTGCAGTTGATCTTGGCGAGGATGAATTTACAGTTGGAAGACCTCATCCACAGATTGATTTTGAATTGAGAAATAAACGAATACTTAACGAAGCAAATGATCCGACCGTTGCAATTATTTATCTTGATGTTGTTATAGGTTATGGTACCAATCCTAATCCTGCTGAAGAGCTGACACCTGTAATTAAAAAAGCAAGAGAAATAAGCAATGCAATTATTATTGCAACTGTTACTGGAACAGATAAAGATCCTCAGGATAAAGCAAAACTTATAAGCATGCTTAAGGATGCTGGTGCAGTGGTATTTGAAAGGAATGCTTCAGCAACGAGATTAGCCGGATATATTTTAAAGAGTATTGGAGGTTAATGATGTTGGCAAACGAACTTTTTAAAAAGGAATTAAAGGTTATTAACATTGGTTTACTTTCATTCAAGGAAAGCCTTGATAAGGAAGGAGTTAAAACCATTCAGATCGATTGGAAACCGCCTGCCACTGAAGATGAAGAAACTTTGGACGCATTAAAAAAATTGTTGGGGAATAAATAGAAGGGTGAATTACTTTCTTATTTTTACTCTATGCTATACTTAACTGACTTAAGACATCTCTTTAGTTTTAGGAAGTAGCATTCTATAAGGTATTAAATTGTTTCCTGCTTCTAACTTTTATTTAAGTAGAATAATAAAATTATTCAGGGGAGGATATTATGACAAGCGAAGAATTTATAAAGTTTATGACAGAAGAAGTAAAGATGTATGATTTAACTCAGCCCTTAAGTATTCATACACCTCCATGGCCAAGTTACATGCCTCTTGGGCTTCAGTATTTTAAAAGAATTGCTGGTGCCCATATGGGACAGGGAGCTAATGGTCAAATTATTACCTCAAGTAACCATGTTGGAACACATATGGATGGTGAGATTCACTTTTATGGTGCAGGAAGAGCAGTAGGACAGGTACCACTTGAAGAGTGGGTAGGCCCTGGTGCAGTGGTTGACATTTCTGATGAGGTCGAGGATTACGGTTTATATACTCCGGAAATGCTTATGAAGAAAGTAGATATAAAAAAGGGAGATATCCTTATTATTAATACTGGCTATCATAAGTACGCATGGTATGAGCAGGGGGTAGATGAAATAAGATATATGGTTAAACACCCTGGACCAAGTCCTGATTTCCCAGATTGGGCTCTTTCTATGAAATTTAAGTGGATTGGTGTTGATTGCGGAAGTGCAGATCATCCGATGAATACGATTTTGAGAAACTGGCATCCAGGTCTCTTCAAGGAAGCTGATAAGAGGCTTAAGGAAAAATACGGAAAGAGTTGGGACGAAATGTTCCCTCCAGAAGTTTATTATCAAATTATGCATTTAAAATTGTTTCCCAGAAGATTGGTTCATGCCGAAAATCTTGGCGGTGATATAGATAAACTCAGTAATAAGAGAGTTTATATGGGTGCCTTTAACGTTAAGGGGATTGAAATGGAATCAGCATGGACAAGAATAGTTGCATGGACTCCGTAGTTAAAAATAGAAATACTTAGGCCCAGTCGATTATTTAGAGCTATTTCTTTATAGAAAATATTATCCTTTTTAATGAATATTGAGGTAAATTAAGCTTACGCGGGCTGATTTAAATATCGTTATACGTAATTAATTTTCTATCGGCTTAAATTAGCGGCATTCCATTTAGTATTCATCTATATCCAATGGTATATGCGCTGCCTTAAATTAAAATTTCAGGGGTAATGATTATCTAAATTGGCTTAAAATTATCTTTCTTAAAATTGACCTCTGGTTACAGATGGCTTAAAAAGAATTCTAATTAAAAAGTATAGAAATGTACTAAGTAGTTTTAATCTGTTGGAACCTGCTGAACAGATTACAGGTTAGAAGAGAGTAAATCTACACTCTTTTCAGTAGATTATATTTTTTCAAAGTAATCTTTAGGATTAATTCAAATTGAGATATAATGTCAACTTGAGAAGTTTAATTTAACTCTTATAACTACTTGATTTTTTATCGTGAATATATAAAATAGTAGATGCTCGGGGTGTGGCGTAGTTTGGTAACGCGCATGGTTTGGGACCATGAGACCGGTGGTTCGAATCCACTCGCCCCGACCATCGCGCCCATAGCTCAGTAGGATAGAGCAACGGATTTCTAATCCGTCGGTCGCTGGTTCGAATCCGGCTGGGCGCGCCATGTGGTGGGTGTAGCTCAATGGTTAGAGTACCGGACTGTGGATCCGGCCGTTGGGAGTTCAAATCTCCTCACCCACCCCATATGTGTTGATGTTGTTGAGCGCCCATAGCTCAGAAGGATAGAGCAGTGGATTCCTAATCCGCAGGTCGCAGGTTCGAATCCTGTTGGGCGCACCAGGTGCGCCTATAGCTCAATTGGATAGAGCAACGGACTTCGGATCCGTTGGCTGCGGGTTCGAATCCTGCTAGGCGCGCCATTTTAGGTGGGTCCTTGGCTCAATTGGTAGAGCAACGGACTCTTAATCCGTAGGTTGCGGGTTCGAGTCCCGCAGGACCCACCATTTTTTATTTGAGATTTCTGCGAGGGTGGCGGAATGGCAGACGCGCTGGACTTAGGATCCAGTGAGGAAACTCATGCGGGTTCAAGTCCCGCCCTTCGCACCATTTAATATTTATTTTTCTATTTAAAGGGGTGGAACATGGAATATACTATAAAGGAACGAAAAAGTTCAGAAATATTTTTGGAATACACAAATAACGCTGAAGAGATACAGAATGCCAAAAGAGAAGCTTACACAAGGCTTTCTGCTAAGGCTAAAATACCGGGCTTCCGTCAAGGAAAAGCTCCTTATGAAATTGGTGCCAGATATATTGGAGAAAGTAAAATTCAAGAAGAAGCAGTTGAAATTCTTGTTGATAAAGGTTTAAACGAAGTTTTAGAAAAAGAAAAGATAGCTCCTTTAGGGGAACCAGATTTAAAAGTAGAAAAAGTCGAAGACGATATTTTAGTTTTTTCTTGTAAAATTGAGTTTTTCCCTGAAGTAAGCGTAAATTTAAACGAGAAAATACATTTGAACTATAACTCGGTTGTTTCCGAGGAAGAGATAAATCAAAAGGTTAATGAGATCAGAGACTCTTTTATTGAGCTTCAACCAAAAAATGGGTCAATAGAAATAGGTGATATTATAGAGGTAAGTATCAGCTATCAAGGACATGAAACTCAAACACTTACAGCCGAGGTTGGGAAAGATAAGGTTATAGGAGATTTTGAAACCCAGGTCATTGGTAAAACGAAAGGGGACACTTTTGTGGTTAAAGCCGAAACTACCGAAATTAACTTCGAGATTCTCAGCGTGAAGAAGAAAATAGTTCCGGAAGTTGACGATGAACTTGGTAAAGATGCCGGTTTCGAAAATTTACAAGCAATGAAGGAAAAAATAGAAGAGCAACTTAAAGAAAATAAAAAATTGCAGTTTGAAGAAAATAGAGGTAGAGAAGCTTTAAAGACTCTTGCACAGAAACTCGAAGTTGAATTACCTCAAAAATTTGTTGAAAAAGAAGTTGAGGAGAGAAGAAACGAGCTTAGGAAAAGATATATTAAGGTTGGTAAAAAAATAGAAGATGTGATGAAAGAAGATAATAAAACGATAGATGATTTTAAAAACGAGGCAAGGGAAATCGTTGAGAATGAAATTAAGGAAGAACTAATTTTAAGGCAAGTTAAAAAAGAAAATAAATTGAACGTAACAGAGGAAGAGGTAAGGAAGGAGTTTGAGAATATTGTTCTTAATCATAAAGTTGACACAAATGAGATAAACCTTACAGAAGATTTGGCGCGTGTAATCAGGAATGAAATATTTAGAAGTAAAGCAATTTTAATATTAAAAGAAAATGTTATAATAAATATTGGAGGTGATTAATTTGCCGATTGTTCCATTTATAATAGAAACGACAGGTAAAGGAGAGAGAAGCTATGATATCTTCTCGAGACTTTTAAAGGATAGGATTGTTTTTCTTACAGGTGAAATTAACGGAGAGATTGCTGATCTTATAGTTGCAGAACTATTATTTCTTGAGGCGCAGGATCCCACTCAAGATATTTACCTTTATATAAATAGTCCTGGTGGTGAAGTTACGCCAGGTATGGCTATTTACGATACTATACAGTATATAAAGTCACCGGTTGCAACAATTTGTCTGGGTCAGGCAGCATCGCTTGCTGCAATAATCCTTGCAGCAGGGACGAAAGGTAAAAGATATGCCCTTCCTCATTCTCGTATTCTCATTCATCAGCCATGGGGAGGTGCGCAGGGACAGGCTACCGATATAGAAATTCAGGCTAGAGAAATTTTAAGAATTAAAAAAATAGGCAGCGAGATCCTTGCTCTTCTTACAGGGCAACCTATTAAAAAGATTCAGGAAGATACTGAGAGAGATTTTTATATGTCTCCTGAAGAAGCAAAAGAGTATGGACTTATTGACCAGATTATTTCACGCTCACTTGAGATTGGAGGAAATAAAGAGTGAAAGAAGTAGGCGAACCAAGATGCTCTCTTTGCGGAAAGAATTATAAAGAGGCAGACAATTTGATAACGGGTTCCGATGGTGTATATATCTGTGGTATTGTAAATAAGAATTTTCTTGAGGGAACATCTTACCCAATTTTGATTAATAGTACAGGTTCTAAGGTTTATATTAAAAAATTAGCTTAGGAGGTTGTATGGACAAAAAGTGGATACTCAGCGAAGCTCCTTTTATTCCATTAAGAAATTTAGTTGTTTTCCCTTATACGGTAGTGCCTTTACTCGTTGGAAGGCCGAAATCAATTGCTGCAATAGAGAAGGCTTTATCCAGCGATAAAATGATTGTTGTTGCTTCTCAAAAAAACGGGTTCGTTGAAGAACCAACACCTGGCGATCTTTTTGATGTAGGAGTTGGTGTGGAGATTATTCAGATCCTCAGGCTCCCAGATGGTTCATACAGGATTCTTATAGAAGGTATCCAAAGAGTTAAGATAAGCAAATTTGATAGCTCTGGTGACCATTGGAAGGTCCAGATTGAGCCGATTGAAGACATATTCGAACAATCTTCCCGTCTTGATGCTCTTATGAGAGTTGCTTCGGATAAGTTTGCTATTTATTCTGAGCTCAACAAAAAGGTTCCACAGGAGGCCCTTCTTGGTTTGTCCAATGTTGACACGTCCCCGAGGCTTGTTGCAATTATATCCTCGAATTTATTCGTCTCCACTGAAGATAAGCAGAGAATACTTGCTGAACCAAGAGTCGAAGAGCAGCTTACAATAATTATTCAGATTCTTGAAAAAGAAAATATAATTCTTGAACTTAGCAGAAAGATAGATGATGAAGTGAGAAATAGAATTGAAAAAGGTCAGAAGGAGTATTTTCTCAGAGAGAAATTAAAAGAAATTGAGCATGAACTTGGAGAAGAGGGTGAAGGTGCGGGAATTATCAGCGATGTAAAGAAGAAGTTAAAAGGTAGAAAACTCCCCAAGCATGTTATGGACAAAATAAATGAAGAATTTGACCGATTGAAGAAAATACCAGTACTAAGTCCTGAAAGTGGAGTAATTCAGAACTATCTTGATTGGCTTGCAACTCTTCCCTGGGATAAGGCGACTGTTGATACCGTTGATGTAGACAAGGCAAAGAAAATTCTTGATAAAAATCATTATGACTTAAAGGATATTAAGGAAAGAATACTTGAACTCATAGCGGTAAAGAAACTTAAAAGCGATATTAAGGGACCCATTATATGTTTCGTTGGTCCTCCAGGTGTTGGAAAAACATCTCTTGGAAAAGCCATCGCAGAGACATTGGGAAGAAAATTTGTTCATGTATCATTGGGAGGAATAAGAGATGAAGCGGAGATAAGAGGCCATAGAAGGACTTATGTAGGCGCGCTTCCTGGAAGGATCATTCAGGGGATTAAGCAGGCAGGAGTTAGAAACCCAGTTTTTCTACTCGATGAAATTGATAAAGTAGGTGCAGATTTCAGGGGCGATCCAACGGCAGCACTTCTTGAAGCTCTCGACCCTGAGCAAAATAACTCTTTTTCTGATCATTATATTGAGTTACCTTTTGATCTTTCAGGGGTTCTTTTTATTACGACTGCTAACATTACAGACACAATTCCCCCTGCTCTTCTTGACAGAATGGAAAGTATCTCCTTGCCTGGTTATATTGATGAAGAGAAACTGCATATTGCAAGGCAGTTCATTATTCCTAAACAAATAGAAAACCATGGCCTTAGAGTAGAAGATGTTGAGATTTCTGATAATGCGATCCTTAAAATTATTAATGATTATACAAGAGAAGCTGGTTTAAGAAACCTTGAACGCTCTATAATGAAAATTGCTAGGCAGGTGGCAAAAAATAAAGTGCAAAAGGGCGAAGTCCATGCAAGAATTACAGAGAAAAACCTTGATAAATATCTCGGCTCTCCTGAATTTTTAAGAGAAGAAACAGAGAAAAAGAGTATGATTGGAGTTACTTGTGGTATGGTAGTAACGCAAGCAGGAGGCGATATAGTATACATTGAGGCTACGAAAATGCCAGGTAAGGGCAATTTAATGCTCACTGGCCAACTCGGAGATGTTATGAAAGAAAGCGCTCAGGCGGCTTTGAGCTATGTAAGGACCCATGCTGACCAACTTGCGATTCCTGTTGATTTTTATGATAAATATGATATTCATATCCATGTGCCAGAAGGAGCCGTTCCTAAAGAAGGACCCTCAGCTGGAATCACAATATTTGTGTCGCTTGTCTCTATTTTGAAAAGTAAGCCAGTAAAGAGAGATGTGGCTATGACTGGCGAGATTACACTTAGAGGTAGAGTTTTGCCAATAGGTGGAGTCAAAGAAAAGGTTCTTGGAGCATATAGGGCCGGAATTAAAACAGTAATTCTACCTAAGGCAAATGAAAAGGACCTTAAAGAAGTACCAGCAGAAGTTTTTAAAAAGATGAATTTTAGACTTATTGAAAATGTGGAGGAGGCAGTAAAGGAAGCAATCGAAGAATGATTGATATAGGAAAGACTTTAAAGGAAGAAAGAGAAAAACAAAAGCTTACAATAGAGGAAATAGCCGATAAAACTCTTATCAGGCCCTATTACCTTGAAGAGATAGAGAATAATAATTTTCATTATTACGATGGATTTATTGCTGCTTACATCCGTAAGTATGCTAACTTACTCGGCATCGAAGCAGAGCCTCTTTTAGCATCTTATAGAGAATTATTCAAAGAAAAGCCATTAGAGCCTAAGCGAAAAAATGTAACCTTAATAATAATTTTAATTTCAATTTGCGTACTACTTATTTTATTTTTTGTATTAAAGAGGTTTGTCTATGCTCCTCAGCCAACTCAACAACCTTCCCAAAGTGAAGTTAATAATTCACCTCAAGAAAATCCGGGAGAGGAGATTACACCTTTGCAACCTCCTATTGTAGAGCCGCAAAAACCATCAGGCATTGACCTTGTTTTAAAAGCTGATCAAAAGAGCTGGTTAGGTGTAGATATTGATGGCGTTTACTCTCAGTTTTTTCTTGGCCAGGGGGAAACAAAGGAATTAAAAGGGAAAAATTATATAAAAATTAGATATGGAAATGCTAAACATGTTTTTGTTACTAAAAATGGGACAAACCTTGGTGTTGTAAGTGCGACAGATACGGTAGTTGACGTGGAGTACAAACCTTGAGCAGGGACTTAGTTTCAATAATCAGCCTTGGGTGCCCTAAAAATCTTGTTGACACAGAAAGAATTCTTGGGAATTTATTGTTAAATGGATTTGATGTGACATTAGATGCCAATGAAGCAGATACAATCATTATAAATACTTGTGCTTTTCTTGAATCTGCTCGAAAAGAATCAGAGAGTGTAATTGAAGAATTTGTTGAAAAAAAATCAAAAGGAAAAATAAAAAAAATAATAGTTTCCGGGTGTTATCCCTCACTTTTAAAGAAAGAACTCATTGATAAATTTCCAGATGTTTACAGCATTACAGGCATAAATAACATAAATGACATAGTTAAAGCTATAAAAAAACCAGGAGTATTTGTATCTGATGAATTTGAAGAATTAATTTCACCACGTATAAAAGTAACTCTGCCTCATTATTCGTATCTTAAAATAGCTGATGGTTGCAGTCACCAATGTGCCTTTTGCCTTATTCCTGCGATAAAAGATAACTTGCACAGTCTGCCAATGGACTTTTTAATCAAAGAAGCAAAATCTCTTGCAGAGGATTCTGTTAAGGAGCTTGACATTATTGCTCAAGATACAACACAATACGGCATTGATCTATACGAAGCACCAAGGCTCATTGAACTTTTGCAGGGGATTGACAATACCAGTGGCTTATCATGGATCAGAATTTTATATGCCTATCCTTCTCCTATTCTTCTGAAACTTCTTGATTTTATGAGGGAAAGTAAAAAAGTTGTACCATACCTGGATATCCCCATTCAGCATATAAATAACAGAATTTTAGGCAAAATGAGGAGAGGATATTCAAGAAAAGATGTAGAAACCACACTCACCATGTTTAAAGAAGCAGGAATAGCTCTAAGAACTTCAGTTATAGCGGGTTTTCCTTCTGAAACAGAGGACGAGTTTAAAGAATTGAAAACATTCCTCAGGGAGTTCGAGTTCGACCATCTTGGTATATTTGAATATTCTAATGAAGCTGGGGTTGAAAGCTACAAAACTGACTCGCAGGTAAGCGTTAGTGTAAAGAAGAGAAGATTTGACGAATTGATGGAATTGAAAGAAGCTATTGCTTATGAAAGAAATAAAAAATTTTTAGGTAAAGAAATCCCTGTTATTGTCGATTATTATAATAAAAATTTAAGAAAATTTATTGGCAGAACAATTTACGATGCTCCTGAAATAGACGATATTGTTTATATTGATGGAAAGGTAAAGCAGGGGGATATTTTTATAGGAAAAGTTGTAAATGCTTCTCCTTTTGAATTGGCTGTCCATAAGAAAGAAGGGAAAAATGAGGTTATTTATAGCACTAAAGACAACTCCTTATGAAGATGAACTTTTTGAAATAGAGAATAAATTAAAGCTCCTTTTTAGTGATGTAAAATGGGTGGATAAACAGAATCTTCATGTTACTCTTAAATTTCTTGGCGAATTTAAAGAATCCTTGCTAAAAGAATTGCAAAACGTAGTTAAAGAATCTTTAAATTGTTTTAATCCATTTAGTTTTTCTATTTCGGGTATTTCTGGTTTTCCAGATATTTCTTCTGCAAGAGTTTTATTCTTTTCTATTAATGATCCAGAAAAAACTATAGAGAAAGCAATAAAGGGAGTCGACGTTGCAGTTGAGAGGTTTGGTATTCAACGAGAGAAAAGCTATGTTCCCCATATCACTTTTGGAAGGGTAAAAAACGGTCAGGCTGACCTTTCACGTTTTAATTTTGATAAATTTAATCTAAATGTTTCTGCATCTGGAATTATCTTATTTGAAAGCATTTTAAGGTCCGAGGGACCAATTTATAAAGAAATTTTTGAGTTTGAATTCATTTCAAAGTAAGTTATAATAGTAGAAAAAAAAGAGAGGTATGATAAGATGAACAATGAGAATGAAAAAGAAAATGCTTTAAAACTTGCCATAGCGCAAGTAGAAAAGGATTTTGGGAAAGGTTCAGTGATGCGCCTCGGCGATAGAAAGGTAAATTTAAACGTCGTGGTTATACCTACTGGTATATTTTCTCTTGATATTGCACTTGGTGTTGGCGGTTTCCCAAGGGGTAGAATCGTTGAAATATTCGGTCCAGAAGGAGGCGGAAAAACAACGCTTGCACTTGAGGCTATTGCAAGTGCCCAAAAACAAGGAGGGAAAGCTTTATTTGTTGATGTAGAACATGCTTTTTTCCCTGAATACGCGAAAAATTTAGGAGTTAATATAGACGAATTGATTGTTTCACAGCCAGATTATGCTGAGCAAGCACTTGAAATTATTGATACGTTCGTTCGTTCTGGCGCAATTGACGTTTGCGCGCTTGATTCGGTAGCGGCACTTGTTCCAAAAACAGAACTTGAAGGTGACATGGGCGATTCGTTTATGGGAGTTCAAGCGAGGCTTATGTCGCAGGCTTTAAGGAAGCTCAGTGGATCAATTAGTAAATCTAAAACATGCATGATATTTATAAACCAGCTAAGAGAGAAAATTGGAGTCGTTTTTGGGAATCCTGAAGTGACTCCAGGAGGAAGGGCATTAAAGTTTTATTCTTCAGTAAGACTTGATGTTAGGAGGGTTGAATCTATCAGCGGAGAGGGCAATGAACAGAAAGGAAACAGGATCAGGATTAGAGTTGTTAAAAATAAAGTTGCCCCTCCTTATAGAGAAGCCATTGTAGATCTCATATATGGCCAAGGAATTTCAAAGGAAGCAAGTCTCTTTGATGTAGCAGTAGATTCAGGGATTATTAAGAAAGCAGGCTCTTATTATTCTTACGGAGATGTTAAACTCGGTCAGGGCAGGGACAATGCTTTGGAATTATTAAAAGGTAATCCAGATTTACTTGGTAAGGTAGGGAAAGAGATAAATGAAAAGTTCTTCAAAAAGACAGAAGAGCCAGAACAGCAAAAATAATGAAGATATTTGTAATTATGCATTTTTTTTGCTTGCGATAAGAGATTATTCAAAACATGAAATAGGGAAAAAGCTGAAGTTAAAGTTTAGCGTTGAATCAGTAAACAGAGTAGTTGAAGATCTTGAAGGCAGAGGACTAATATCTGATGAACGATATGCTGAAAAAATTATTCAAAAATATGCTTTTTTGAAGAAGTTTGGCTATTTGAAAGTAGAAGCTGAGCTTTTTAAAAGGGGAATAGATAAAACTATTTTTAAAAATATGCTCGATACAGTTTATACTCCTTTAAAGGAGAAAGAAAACGCTATTTCCTTTCTGAATAAAAAGCCCCCTGATAAAATTTATAATTATTTGTTAAGCAGAGGTTTCAGGTCATATATCGTTCGGGAAGTCCTCGCCGAAAACAAAATTTGATTGGAGGTGAGGAACTTTGTTTAAAGGTGACGTACCATACTTAATGTATGTAATAATAACAATACTTATGTTTGCCTTTGGTTTTATAATGGGATTAATACTTCAAAATTATCTGAATAAAACAAAAATTGGCTCCATTGATGAATATTTGAAGAAAAGAAAAGAAGAATTAGAAGCAGAGGTTCAGGCCGAAAAAAGGGAACAAAGGATTCAACTTAAAGAAGAATTCGAGGATAAAACAGTTGAATTAGAAGCAAAATTTAAAGACAAACAAAAAGTGGTTCAGGAAACAGAAGGCAGACTTCTTAAAAAAGAAGAGATCCTCGACAGAAAAATGGCAAATGTCGAGAGGAAAGAGAAAGAGGTTTTTGAAAGAGATGAGTATTTAACAAAATTAAAGCAGGACCTTGAAATAAAAAGGAAGAGTATTGAAGGCGAGCTCCTTAGAATTGCCAGTTTGACGATGGATGAAGCAAGAAATATTGTAATGAAAAGGGTTGAAGCTGAACTTGAAAAAGAATACTCTAAAAAAATTGTTCAAATGGAAGAAGAGCTGAAAGGACAAGCAAACGAAAAAGCAAAAGTCCTTCTCTCACAAGCAATGGAAAGCTGTGCAATTAATTATGTTTCTGAAACGACAGTTTCGGTTGTTCCATTGCCTTCAGATGAATTAAAAGGAAGAATAATAGGAAGGGAAGGGAGAAACATAAGAACTTTTGAAACATTAACAGGGGTCGATATTTTAATTGATGATACTCCTGAGGCTGTTACTCTTTCATCGTTTGACCCTATGAGAAGGGAGGTTGCCAGAAAGGCTCTTGAAAAACTTATAATTGATGGCAGGATTCATCCTGCAAGAATCGAAGAATTTGTTCAGGAATCAGAGAACGAAGTAGAGCAAATCATAGTAAAGGAAGCCGATGATGCTTTGATGAACCTTTCTCTTTACGGGTTTTCCACCGAACTCAAGAAGATCATTGGCGAAATGAAGTTCAGGACAAGCTATGGGCAGAATCTATTGCAACACTCTATTGAAGTTGCACACATTGCGAATATAATTGCTTCAGAAATTGGAGAAAATGTTACTCTTGCAACAAGGGCAGGTTTACTGCACGATATAGGAAAAGTTGCTGCTTCTGAAATAGAAGGACCCCATGCTGTTATAGGAAGCGAAATATTGAAAAAGTTTGGAGAAAATGAATTAATAGTCCATGCAGTTAAGGCACATCATAACGATGTTAAACCAGAAACCGTACTCGATGCTATTATACAGGTAGCAGATACTCTTTCTGCCACAAGACCTGGTGCAAGACGAGAAAATCTCGATACCTATATAAAGAGAATGGAGGCTCTTGAGAAAATAGCTTCTTCTATTAGTGGGGTAAAGAAAGCATTTGTTGTCCAGGCTGGAAGAGAAGTCAGGATTATAGTTAATCCCGAAGAAATAGGTGAAGAATCTGCATATAAGATTTCCCATGATATTGCAAAAAAAATAGAGGAGGAAGTTGTATATCCTGGAGTTATTAAAATCACGGTTGTAAGAGAAACAAGATATATTGATTATGCAAAGTAGTCTTTATTTTCCAGACGACCTGCATTACCTTCCCTCTTCTCCTGGTGTCTATATCATGAAGGACGAAAGAGGGAAGGTGCTTTATGTTGGTAAGGCAAAATCTCTAAAAAAGAGAGTTACTTCTTATATAAGGCCAAAAGATCCAAAAACAATAGCTCTTTCAGAAAGAGTTAGAACGGTTGATTTTGTCGTTGCAAATTCTGAGGAAGAAGCCTTGCTTCTTGAAAATAATCTTATAAAAAAGCATTTTCCACCTTTTAATATAAGGCTTGTTGATGATGAAAACTACCCCTATATCAAGATAACCAGTGAAAAGTATCCGAGAATTTTAAAAGTTTACAGGATCAGGGGAGAGGAGGGTGAATACTTTGGTCCATTTCCTCATGGTGGTGCGGTTGAACAAACAATAAAAGGTATAAGAAAGATATTCCCGATAAGAAACTGCAGCATAAAAATCAGAGACGATAGAGAACTATTACCTTGTTTATTATATCATCTTAATCTTTGCAGTGCACCCTGCGCACATAAAATCTCTCTGAGAGAATACTTAAAAATGATTGATTCATTAAAATTATTTTTAAAAGGAGAAAACAAAACCGTTGTCAATACAGTTAGAAGAGAAATGGAAACTGCAAAAAATGAGCTTGATTTTGAAAGAGCAATCATTTACAGAGATGAATTGAAAGGCATACTTTCAATTCTGGAAAAACAGAGGGTTGTTACGAATGAAAATATCTCTTTTGATGCATTTTCGGCAAAGATTGATAACTCATATGCTTGTGTAATCAGGGTATCGGTTAGAGATGGAAGAGTCGTTTCAAGCTATCCTTTCATGATGGATATTTACGAAGATATAAGTGAGAGAGAATTAATCGAAAGATTTCTTTTTCTTTATCCTTTTAATGCACAAAGTGAGAAAATTTATTTAGAGAAACTTCCAAAAGGTAGAAAGTTACTTGGCAAACTTTTGAGCGAGAAAACTAAACGTAATGTACGGATTTTAAGTCCAAGAGGAACGCCGGTAAAAAATGTTATTTCTCTTGCAAGAGAAAATGCAAGTGAATATTTGAAGAATTATCTTTCGAGGCATCTTGAATTAAAAGAGAAAAAACTGCTTGAGGAATTAAAAGAAACTCTTGGGTTGAGTAATATTCCTATAAGAATAGAAGGTTACGATATTTCAAATGTTTCTGGAGTAGATGCTACTGGATCGATGGTTGTTTTTGCAAATGGAAAACCAGATAAAAAAGAATACAGGCATTTTAAAATAAAGTATACAAAAGGTCCCAATGATTTTGGAATGCTTGAAGAGGTTTTAACTCGAAGATTTGGTGAAAGCGATGATTTTTCAAACGCAGCTCCGAACCTCCTTCTTATAGATGGGGGTAAAGGCCAACTGGATATAGCCATAAAAGTAAAAAAATTCTATGAACTTTCAGTTGATATTGCTTCTCTTGCCAAGAAAGAAGAATTAATATTTGTTGAAGGGAGAGATAAACCCGTAAGATTAAGCAAGGATTCAGAGGAATTGAAATTGTTACAAAGAGTACGGGACGAGTCGCACAGATTTGCAAAATCATATTTCATAAAGTTGCATGCAAAGAAATATAAAGGGGGAATTAAAAATGCGTAAATTTTTCCTTTCCTGGAGCATAAACATTATTTCATTTTTTATTGTAAGCAGGTTGATTAATGGCTTCCATTTCCAAAATTTTATGAGCATTTTTCTTACAAGCATTGCATTTGGTATTGTGAATGCAATGCTTAAGCCTCTTCTTATTTTTCTTTCTCTCCCCTTTATGCTGGTGACTTTTGGTATATTTCTTTTTGTAATAAACGCGGCCTTGCTCGAAGTAGTTGCATTTTTTGTACGAGGCTTTTCTATTGATTCTTTTTTGACTGCTATTGTAGGTTCTCTCTTGCTCTCTTTGATTAGTTTTATTATTTCTTTGATTGTATTCCCAAAGCGAGTGAGAACTTGAAGAAGAAAGGAGTTTTAGTTGAAATATTAGATCCCGGAAAAAAAGAAATCAAAGATGAGTCTTTTAATGAGTTTAGATTACTTGTCGAGACCCTTAGTTTTGAGATTGTAGCTGAAACTTCTCAAACTTTAAGAGATGTAAATTACGCTTATTTTATTGGAAAAGGGAAAGTAGAAGAACTGAAGGAAATTGTTAAGCTTGCCGAAGCTGATTATGTCTTCATAGATTCTCAACTCAGATACTTACAGTTGAGAAATCTTTCAAAAGAAATCGGCGTTCCTTGCTTTGACAGACCCCATCTCATACTTATGATTTTTGCAATGAGGGCGAAGACGGGTGAGGGGAAGTTACAGGTTGAGCTATCTGAGCTTCGTATGAAATTGCCCGAGATTGTCCATGATGATATAAACCTTGATCAACAAACAGCCTCTTTGATTGGCTTAAAAGGTCCCGGTGAAAGGAAAACAGAATTAAAAAAAAGGTATATTGAGAAGAGAATCCAAATTCTTGAAGAGAAACTTGATTCGATTAAAAAACAAAGAGAAGCCAGGAGAAAAAGAAGGTTAAGAAGTAATATACCCATTGTTGCTATTGCTGGATATACAAATTCAGGCAAATCAACTCTTATGAACAGATTGACAGATGCAGGAGCATATGTTGAAAATAGGCTCTTTGCAACTCTTGATACCCTTGTTCGTGTTGGAAATGTAGTGGGAGATTATAAAGTCATATTTATAGACACCATTGGTTTTATAAGAGATCTTCCTCATACTCTGATATATGCTTTTCACTCAACTCTTGAAGAAATACTCGACGCGTGGATTGCAATAATTCTTGTAGATGCTTCTGATCAGGATTTTAATGAAAAGCTTAATACTGTTAAGGAAACAATAAAAGAGCTTGGTGGAGAGAATATTACGCAACTTATTGTTTTTAATAAAATTGATAAAATTAGTTCAGAAAAACTTGATACTTTAAAATTGCAGTATAAAAATGCACTTTTTATCTCTGCTTTAAGCGGGAAGGGAATTGACGAATTAAAAGCTTCAATTAGATCAATCTTAGAGAAATCTTTTGTGCAGGTAAAACTTTTTATTCCTATGAGCAATATTAATTTAATCCCTGAAATTTTTGCCTGTGCAAGAGTGATTTCAAAGGATGATCAATCTGACGGAGTGCTACTTAAAGTGGAAGGATTCAGTGAAAATATTAATAAATATAGCAGGTTTATTGTTAAATAATATTAGTTTTACCCTTCAAGAGTTGCCACATTATTTTTATAATATTTTCGAGAGTTCCATGTTAAAAGATAATCGTCTAATTCATCTTTCTTGAGACTGCTATAAAAATTATGTTTCCTTCAGTTTTTCTATATACAGATTTTACCAATTCTCTTGCAGTGCTGCCAGTTGTATAAACGTCGTCTATCAGAAGTATGTTTCCTTTGATTTTTTCTTCTATTGTGAACACATTTTTTAAATTTTCTTCCCTTTCTTTTTTGGAAAGTCCAACTTGTTTTCTTGTGGTTTTTATTTTTTTAAGGCCCTTAATCAAGGGTTTGTTGTACATTTTGGAAATTTCTTTTGCAATAAGATATGTCTGGTTAAACTTTCTCTCGAGGAGTTCTTTTCTTGTCATAGGTACATAACCTATAGCATCAAAAGAAATATTTTCTTTGTAAATAAAATTTGAGATCATATTTGATAGGTCTTTTGAAAGAGATTTTAACCTGTAGAATTTCATTTTTTTAATTATTTTTTCCATCACGCCTTCATAATATGTAATTGAATAAAAGAATTTTCTACCATCATGTTCAATAAGGGGGTATTCCATAAATTTGATTTTTCTTTTGCAATCTTCGCAGATGTTTTCGCTTTCTGTCTCTTTGCCACATACAAGGCAATGTGGTGGAAAAATGAAATCAATTAGAGTCTGCTTAATCGAGGATAGTATCATGGAGTAATTTAAAATTTTCCTCTGCCCTTTCTTTTAATTTAATAAATTTATCTTTAAGTTTAATTTTTGTGTTTTCTCGATCTGTGAATGCTTTGTCGAAAACCATTTTGAATTTATCTAAATTTAGTGAGCTATTGTAAGGTAAAACTGGAATGGAGACTTCTTCAGCAAGAGAATTTACTTTTGGGTCATAAGAAAGTCCCAGGGATGGTATTTGTTTCATAGTTGATACAACAAGAGAATGGTATCTTGTCCCTATTGCAAAAATGCTATTACTAAAAATTGAAATAGTTTTTTCAATTGAAGAGGTCTCAGCAATTTTAGTATCGGTTAAATTTGCAACGCCCTCGATGATTTCCTTATCTCTCCCTGGGAACAATGTGGAAAGAAGCACCTGTTGATTTGTTTTTTCTTTTATATAATTCACAATTTCGCCGAGTAGTTCCAATGGAGGATTAGTTGTATGTTTACCAAAAGAAATTAAAATATATTCCTCTTTTTTTTCTTCATTTTCTTCGAAAGGATAAAGGAACGCGATGTCTGCTGTTACATTTATTTGTTTTGTAACATCACATTCCAAAAGTAATTCTTTTGAGTTGTTATCCCTAACCGTCACAAGATCGGCCATGTTTATTACTCTGCCCATAAGTTTTTTGTTAAGGTTTTTCTCCACAGGGCCTATTCCTTGTGCAAAAACAACAGCTTTTTTTCCCATTTTTTTTGCGAGCCATATTATAGAAAGGTAATAGAAAAAACTTTTTGAACTTGTTTTGTCCTGAAGCAATCCACCTCCCCCGCTTATTACAACATCCGATGATTTTATCGCTTTGTAAACATCTTTTAAATTTGCTCTATCTATTTCTTCGTCATTTCGGGGATTTTTAACAAGTGAAACTATTTCTAAATCTTTATTTTTTAGCCGTTGCCTAATAACAGAATGTATCATTTCATCTCCTATATTGCCGAAGCCGAAGTAACCTGAAAGTAATATTCTCATTTTTCTATCCTCTTGAACATTATCTTAAAGGCAAAAATAAAAAGATTCCCAGCCCTTAAAATTCTTGATGGCTGTACAATTGTACGATAAAGCCATTCTAAGCCGAGTTTTCTTATAATGCGCGGAGCTCTTCTTATTTTCCCGCTCCAGACATCGAAAGAACCGCCTATTCCAATGTTTAGCGGTACATTTAAATCTTTATGATCCCATATCCATTTTTCTTGTTTAACTCCACCTATTCCCACAAATAGTATTTGCACATTTTTCTCTTTTATTTCATTGAGTATTTTTTCTTCCTCAGTTTTATCAAAATAGCCAGAATGGTAACCTGCTATATTTAATTTAGGGAACTCGCCTTTTATTTTTTTAATAGCGTTGTTAATTACATTTTCTTTTGCGCCTAGAAGGTAAGTTCTATAATTGTTTTGCTCTGCCAATCTTAGTGTTTCCCAGGCGAAATCAATGCCAGGAATTCTATATATAATTCTTTCTCCAAATCTCCTTGCTCCCCAAACAATGCCCACGCCATCTGGAATCACGAGATCACCTTTTTGTAGTATTTGAAAAAAATCCTCGTCTCTAAGGGCTCTTGAGGCCATTTCTCCATTCAGTGTTACTACGAGGTGAAAACTCCTTGATTTAATAAAACTATCCGTTACTTTTAATGTATCTTTAAAATCTCTATTTGAAATGTTAATGTTTAAGAAATTTACCTCATTTTTTATAATTCTTGGTTTTTTCATAACCAATAGTATAAAACGAGGAAGGCTCATAATACGCGGTAACCTCTTTGGGTCAAGGATAAGTCTATAGAACCATTCCATTCCTAATTTTTGCACCAATGACGGAGCTCTTTTAAATTCACCTGCAAAGACATTGAAGCTTCCACCAACGCCCACTGAAAATTGTACACCAAGAGTGTTTAGGTTTCTAAATATAAATTTCTCTTGCTTTGGGCTTCCCATGCCTACAAATAGCATATCAGTATTTGACTTTTTTATTTGTTTTACTATTTCTTCTTCAGTTTGAAGATAGCCGTTATGGAAACCCGTGATTTTAAGTTCAGGATATTTTTCTTTTATATTCTTCACAGCTTTGTTTATTGTTTCCTCTTGTGAACCAAGGAAGTATACTGTTTTGTTGTTTTTTTCTGCGCTTTCAAGCAAAGTTGAAAACAAATCAATTCCTGTTATTCTTTCTTTTATCTTTTCATGATAAAAAATTCTAAAAGCCCAGGATATGCCAACCCCATCTATAAAATTTAGATCACTATTTCTAATAATTTCGAATAACTCGGTGTCAGTATTAGCTTTTATTATTTTTTCAGGATTAATGGCAATTGCAAAATGAGGTTTTGAATCTAATGTAAATTCTTCAGCTCTTTTAACGGCTTCTTTTAGTGTGATGTTATCAACCGGGATATTTATAATATAGGATCTCATATTGAAATATAAACAAACCCCAGTTTCTCAATCTCTTTCCTATCAAGCAGTCCTTTTGGATCAAAAATTATTGATTTTTCTTTCATAAGAGACCCGAGAAGATCTACATTGAGTTTAATTAGCTCTTGTTTAATGGGGATTATTAGTACTTCTGAGTCTTTTAGTGTTTCTTCTATTGTTTCTTTCTTTTCCTTGAAATCTCCTTCGACATTTGGGTCATACCAGACAATATTTCCTCCTTTCTGGATGATAATGTCTTTTATACGCATCGCAGGACTTTCGGATATATCTGAAGAATTATCTTTCATTGCAATGCCTGTAATTGCAAATTTGGTCCCTTGCAGGGACTTGCCAATTTTTGAAAGAGCTTCTTCTACATAATTTACAATTTGTAATGGTCTATTTTCATTTACTTCTCTTGCGGTACTGAGTAGCGGAAGCTCTAATCCAAGTTTTTGGGCTTCGTAATATATATAGTGTGTTGAATAAGGAATACAATGGCCACCAACACCTATACCTGGCGTAAGTAATTTCACTCTTTTGTGGGTATTCGCAACATTTATTACTTCCATTGTGTCAACACCCATTTTTTCGGTTAAGGATGCAAGTTCATTAACGAGTGCAATATTTACATCTCGAGAGCTGTTTTCAATGAGTTTCGAAATTTCGACAATTTCAGGAGAAGACGCCTTAATTACATTTGGATTTATGAGATCAAGCAGGGCTTTTCCCCTTTTAGTACTTTCTTCATTGATGCCTGCTACAGCAACTGGCATTGTTTGAAATTCTTCAAAAGCTCGTCCTTCGGCAATCCTTTCAGATGAGTAAGCAAGGAAAAAATCTTTGCCACATTTAAGTTCACTTTTTTTCTCAAGTATAGGAAGTGCCACTTCTCTTGTAGTTCCAGGGGGAACTGTTGACCTTATAAGGATTAGATTACCTCTTTTAAGATTTTTTCCTATTGTTTCCATCGCTGCGTTAAAAGGTTTCATTATTGCTTTTCTATTTTCAACGGGAACGCCTACTGTTACAATTATTTCACTTGTATTTTTCATTGCAAGTTCAGCGGAATCAGTTGGTTCAAAAAGTTTATTTTCGATGCTTTCTTTAAGAATTTCTTTTATGTTTTTCCTATGATAATCTTCAAGGATATGTGTATCAAATTTCTTCAGCCTTTCTATATACTCTTTATTTACATCTACGCCGTACACTTTTACACCATAGAATGTGTAGGTAAGAGAGAGTGGAAGTCCAACAAAACCTAATCCAAAAACTGAAATGCTTTTCAAATTAAACCTCCTAAAATTCTCTCATATTTTATCAAATTTGAGCTCTTTTAACAAAATGTATTGTAATAGACCAAATTTTTTATGGAGACGCTATTAAAGACACGGAAGATATAATAAATAAGTTATAATAAAAATGGTATAATAAAAGGAGTTTTGCAATGGGAGGAACTATTTTATTCAGACAGGGGAGATATATGCGAACAGAGTTCATTTATGACATTTAATTAGAAGAATATACAAACCAGGCTAGGATATGAACAAGTTATATGAGATTGCGATGGGTACATTAAAGTTGGTTAATAAAAGAATGGATATAAAATGAATATGGAATACAAAAGTAGCATAGGCGTAGAAGTTCTCATTGCGCTGAATAAATGTTTTAAAAGACCAATTCATCCATTTAATCTCGAAGATGAAGGGAAGAAAACATTTGCAGAATGGGAATTTGAGCAGTCAAAAAGGTTAAATAACTATTACCTTCCTGAAATAGATTTGCTTAAAGAGATACAGGGCAAAACCATTCTTGATATCGGAGCTGGTAGTGGCGGGAAAACCACATTTTATGCGCTCAATGGAGCAAAAAGATTGATAGGGATAGATACGGAAGAAAGGTTCATTATTCAAGCAAGAGATTTTGCGTCTTCCAAAAATGCAAAAGACATAGATTTTATAGTTGCTAATGCAGAAAAAATGCCTTTTCAGAATGCTTCTTTTGATATGTGTGTAATGAACGATGTTTTTGAACATGTTTCAAAGCCTGAAGTCGTCTTAAAAGAGGTAAATAGAGTATTAAAACCATATGGTAAAGTATTTATTAATTCTCCACCTTATTTTCATCCATATGGGGCCCATCTCACTGATCTTATTGGGATTCCGTATGTTCATCTTCTTTTTCCTGAGCCCGTTTTAATCAATGCTTATAAGAAACTTACTTTAGAAACGAAATCAGCTGAAAAAAGAATTAATCTTCGTTTTGGTATAGTGGATAATAGAGAACAAATCACATATATCAATAAAATGACGATTACTCGTTTTGAGGAGATTATACGCAATCAAGGCCGGTTTAAGGCAATTCTTTACAAGCTTATTCCTCTTAAAAAGCCTGTTGGATTTTTATTAAAAACACCTTTTCGAGAATTCTTTACAAAGATGCTTGTATATGTAGGGGAAAAGAATTAACTGTAAAATGCTTGGTCTATTCAAAATGTCTTTGATAAAAGAAATCTTAGTATCAAGGAGATCCGTGGGAGAAAAATTTATAGAGGCCTTAACAATTTTTTAATTTTTTGTTAAATATATTAGAGCAACTTATAAATAATCTATCTTTTGTTTGACTTTTTTCGATAAAATAATAAAATAGTATCTTGTATGTTTAGATTTATTGATACTGGTGAAAATAATGGTGCAATGAATATGGCAATCGATGAAGCCTTGCTCATTGCACAGAGTGAAAAGAGATTGCCTCCTGCTATAAGAGTTTATAGGTTTGTCCCCCCTACTCTTTCAATTGGCTATTTTCAAAGTGCCGAAAAAGAGGTAGACATTGAGCATTGCAGGGATAAAGGTTTTGGTTATGTAAGAAGACCTACAGGTGGAAGGGCTGTCCTCCATGATAAAGAGCTTACATACAGCGTGACAATTTCTTATCCTCATAAAATACTTGAGATGAATTTACTTGATTCATTTCACTATCTTTCAACTGGTATAATAAGAGCGATTGGTGTACTTGGTGGGAATGCATATTTTTCAGAGCGCGAAGACAGTGAGATTTCTTCTCCTTCTTGTTTTGCATCTCCTACGTTTTCTGACATACTTATAAACGGTAGGAAGGTTGTAGGTTCTGCGCAAATGAGGAATAAGTATGGCTTATTGCAACACGGTTCTATTCTTTTGCATGTGAGTATTGAAGATATTTTCTACTGCTTTAAGATAAAAGATAGACTTAAAGCCAAGATCATCGAGCAGGCAAAATTTAAGATTTCGTCTTTATCAGACGAGATGGAAAAGGTGATTTCTTTTCATGATGTTAAAACTTCCCTGAAGGAAGGCATGTCGGAAATTCTTGAGGAAAAACTTGTAGATTCAAAGCTATTTCCCTTTGAAAAGATAATTGCCGATGAGCTTTATACAAATAAATATAACACAAGAGAGTGGAATTTTAAAAGATAGAAGATTTTTGTAAAATATAAAGAGGTGAATAATGGGAAAAGAGAGTAAAATAAGGAAGTTACGAAAAGAAGGTCTAATTGCACCTGTTAATAAAGAGCATGGGATAGCAAAATGGGTTAAAATTTTGATTCTTGTAATTTTGATTTTTGCTCTTACTTTAACTGGCCTTGGTACCTGGAACTATGTAGAAAGAGACGTTGCTGCAAAGGTTGGAAAAGAGACAATTAAGAAAACAGATATTCAATCGCAGCTTGATTACTATACCCAGCTTTATCAGCAATTCGGCATGGATCTTAATGATCCCCAGTATGCTTCCACAAAAAAGAATGTTGAAGATAGTATTCTTGATAGTCTTGTTTCAGAGTCTTTGCTCGTTCAGTATGCTAAGGAGCATAATCTTAAAATTGATCAGGATCAATACAATAAAAATATGGATGAGCAGATAAAAAGTATTATTGATAAAGGAATTCAAGATAACGGAGAACAGCCATTTAACGACCTTGTAAATGCAAGGTTTGGCTCAATGGACGCCTATAAAGACTATCTGAAGGAAGTCCTTCAACCTTATGTAGAAAGGCCGCTCTATCAGCAGGCAGCCCTCGACGAGCAGTACAAAATAATTAAGATTACAGATGACGATGTCAAAAACTACTGGGACTCAATATGGGAAGTCGATGCAGAGCATTTGCTTATCGAAGTCTCTGCAAATGCTACGAGCAAGGAAAAAAGCGATGCAAAAAAGCTTGCAGAGGATATTTATAAAAGTATCCTTGACGAACAGGGCAAGCAAAAAGAAAGTTTTAATTTTGCTGACTTTACGAAGAAAAAAGCAGAAGATTTGAATAAAGAACAGGCTACAACCGGAAAAGAAGTCGCAAAATATGAAGCCCTCGGTTATTTTGAAAAGGGGCAGATGGTGAAACCTTTTGAAGATACTTGTTTTGATTCGAAAGTAAAAGTTGGAGATATTTTAGGGCCTGTAGAAACAGATTTTGGGTATCATATCATTCATATTCTTGGGGAGAAATATACAAATGAAAAATATGACGAACCAGCAAAGGTGAATGTTAGACTTGTTTTATTTAAATATACAGCAGGGGATCAAGAGAGTGAAGATAATGCAAAGATGAGTGCAAATAGCATTGCTATTCAAACAAAAAGTGGTATGAGCTTCGTTGATGCAGTTAAAAGGTTTTCAGAGGATGAAACAACTAAAGCTAAAGATGGAGAAACTGGTCTTTTTTTACAAGCTGATAAACCTGAACTGTTTGCTGCTGCACAGAATCTAAGCGTAGGAGGAATTGCAGGGCCGATTAAAACGAGCGATGGATACGCTGTAATACAATTAATAGAAAAGAAAGCAGCAGTTAAAGCTTCACTTGAAAACAAAGATACTTATAACAAGGCAAAAGATGACTTAACGAATACGAAGCAGCAAGAGATTAAGGCAAGCTTTACCGAAACTTTGAAGAAGCAGTATGGAGTGAGAACAACTAATCCATGGAGGTCACTTACAGCATTCATAAACAATCGTTTTGGAAAACAGATTAATAGTTTTGTTACATGGTGGAATAAAGTGACTGGTAAAACGCCAACTTCTTTGCCTATTCCATCTGACGGGACAGAAACTCCGTCTACTCCAGATCAGGGTGGAAACAATGAGCCACTTCCTCCTGTTTCTGGGGGCAGTTAAAAGAGATGAAGGAAGAAAAGGCTAAGAAAAAGAAAAGTAAAAGATTAACCTTAGCAATTATTATTGTTTTAATTTTTGTAATCGTTTTTTCTGGGTTGTTTTTCTATATTTGGAGTTATAAAAATGTTTATGCAATTGTTAGGGGCACGAAAATTTACTATAGCCAGCTTTATTATGAAGCCGTAAAGCAGGCTGAAAAAGTAAATTTTTTGGGATATGATCCGCTTTCTTCTGATCCTAAGGTTGAAAATGCGCGTAGGATGATAATGGATTATGCAGAAGACAGGGTATTATCAGAAAGATTATATTATCTAATGGGTGTCAAAGATGGTTTTTCGGCTTCTGATAATGAAATAGAAACTGCTTTTGAAAACTATAAGAATGATATAACGAAGGGTAGTACCGATCCAGAAAAAGATTTCAAGGATGATCTTAAAGCAAAGGGTCTTACCGAACAGGGACTAAGAGGTATTTTGAAAAATGAAATTATTGCATCCAGGGAAAAAGATAAACTCACAGAGAATATAAATGTTTCTGAAAGCGATGTGAGGGAATATTTTAACGATTGGGGCTCTGGCTACGGCGCTAATGGAAAAAATAACGAACAAATCTATAAAGAAAAATACGAAACAATAAAACAAGACGCACTTTATATGGAAAAGAGTGATTATCTGGATGCCTACTCAAAAAAGTTGATAGCAGATAATGCTAAATACATATCTATGGACAATGTTTATAAAAGGTTTATGAGGTGGTATTATCAGGCTTTCCTTGACTTGCCTGTCCCGGATCAATATCTGGTGGATAACACATGAAAAATCTTATAGGTATTATTATTTTCATACTGGCTCTATTTTTAGTGTTTTTTTTAGCGTTTAACATGACAGAAATTACTGTTATCGATATAAGTACAGGTAAACCAGTCTCTTTCGCAAGAACAGGGTATTTTTATACCGATGAAAATGGAAAATCTGTTTTTCTTGGAACAATTTTAAATAATCGTTTAAACATCAGCAGGATTGGTTATAAGGATAAAATAGTAAGTTTGCCTGTTAGGTTGTTGAAAAAAACAGTAGAAACGCAAATCGAGGAAAATAACTATCAAGGTCTTGTCGATCAAGTGACACAATGGTCCGGCAATCTAAATAAGTATAAATATACTTTTTCTACAAACCTTATTCAAAATAATGCAACTGAAGTGGTTGAATTTGATGCTAGGAAAATCGGAAAAGATTTTTATTTTGTGACTAAGAATTCTGGCGACGAGACAAAGACGATTACTGTGATTAGCACAGGCAATGATATGTATGTTAGTGAAAATGGTGAACCTCTGAAAGGTCCTCTTTCAGATCAGGACAGGCAAAAATTTGCAAATGAAAATATAGTTTTTTTACCGTTAAACGATATCATTTCAGGGTCATTTCCAGCAGACGAACCCCTGGAAATGAAGTTTGATAAAAACACAATTGAAATCTTATGGAGTGGTACCAATACTGCAAGTATTCATATTGATAAAAATGGAAATGTTAGCGAGATCGATTTTTCTGAGGTTGGTCCCAATAAAACTTTTTGGGCAACTTTGAAAATCAATACTATTAATGTGGAAGAAATAAATGCAAATGAAAATGGACAGTGAATTTCAAAACATTTTAGAGGGTTTTTTAGAAGATTATTATTACAGGTTTTCTGTTGATGCTACAAAATCCGGCATACATAGATATGATTTTAAGTTATCAAGTTTGAGAAAATCTGAACTTTTAGACTGGAAAAATGAACTTGGAGATTTAAGAAAAAGAATTCAAAAATTCAGGAATTGGAAACTCTCAGATAAAAACTTAGAAATCTTTCTCCTTGAAAGAAAAATATTTGAAGAACTTAATATGATAGATGGTGAATCTGAGTATTTTACTAGTCCATCACTTTATATTTCGAATATTTTTGAAGGACTTATTTATCCGGCTTTTGGCTCTTATTCTTCACTAAGCGTTCGTGGAAAAAGCTTTACAGAACGATTGAAAGATTTCTCTAACATAAGAAGAGCAATGGAAGAAAACTTGAAATTCTCTAATAATCTTGAAAAAAAAGTTGCAAAAGGGCAATTGGAAACTCTTAAATTATTAATAAATGAGTTTACAGGATACCTTTTGACCAAAAGTGATATTGAAAAGAAAGATGACGTGAAACAGGCTAAAAGTAGTGCTTTAGAAGAACTTGCTGCTATTGAAACTATTGTCAATAACCTTTCTTTAGATACAAACATAAATCCCAATTTTTATAAAAGCATAATTAGTAAATATCCTGAAATAATGAATGTTTTGAGGGATAAAGAAGCAAATATTAAAGCCAATATAGAGAAAGTCGCTGATCTTATCATTAAAAAGGCGCGTGAGATAAAAATATCTGCTCCTTTTTGGGAAACATTAAATGGCATTTTAGGTGAAAAGACATCAATTTCTCAAGAGCAGTTCGACTCTATATTCCAATCTGTAAAAGATATTGGAAAAGAATCATTCGGAGAAACAGGTCTAAAAATTAACTTCAAAAAAGCGTTAAGAAGTGAAGAAAGTATTCAGGCACCCTATGAAAATTATTATCCCTTTGAAATTATTACCCCAGGGGTATTTGACCGTAACCTTTGTGTTTCTTTTACCTCATTTACTAAAGTATCAATGCCGCTTTTAGTTTACTATCTTACTGCATTTGTCTATCCTGGCAAATCTTTACTTGTTGAGACAAAGAAGGGAAAAGAAAAACAATATCTTAAGAATTTTGAAAATAAATTGCTCGAAGAAGGATGGGAATTATATGTGCTACAGGAGATGAAAGATCCTTTAAAGAAGGTTTTTGGTAATGAGCTTGGACTTTCTTTCCTTTACAATGAGTATTGTTATTTGTTAAAGGCGCTTATTCAATGCAAGCTTCTAAGTCGTGAAATTGAAGCAAATGCTGTTGAGCAAATTATTTTACAGGATCAAATTATTTTAAACAAGAATTTATTTATGGAGGAACTAATACTTGATAAAGGCAAGAGCATTTTAGCTTTTGTAGGTCTTGGTGAGATTTTAGAACTTAAGAGGCAGTTTTCTAAGAAATATAGAGATAAGGATTTTCACACAAATCTACTCTCTCATTCTTCGCTCCCATTTAGAACTTTAAGGCAGGTGTTGTAGCCAGTGAACCCTAAATTTATTGTGGCAATAGCAGGTAATATTGGGTCCGGGAAATCCACTCTCTCTAAATATCTATCAGAAAAATGGGGTTTTGATATACTGCCAGAGCCTGAAACTAAAAACCCTTTTTTGAAAAAATTTTATAAGTACCCCGTAAAATGGGCTTTTCATTCGCAGGTGTTTTTTCTAACGGAAAGAGCAAAAATGCAAATAAGGGCCGAGAAATCCATAAGAACACTTTTACTTGATAGAACTATATACGAAGATGCAGAAGTATTTGCAAAAGTTGTTCTTTCTCACGATGAGTACAAAATATACAATAAGATTTACGAACAGTTTCGAGATATTATAACCCCTCCAAATTTTGTTGTATATTTGAGAACATCTGTTGATACTCTTATGGAACGAATTAAGGTAAGAGGAAGGCCGTATGAAAAAGGAATTAAAAAATCCTACATAAAGAAATTGAATGAAAAATATGAGGAATGGATTCAAGGCTTTGACATGGCGCCTGTTTTGACGCTCGATACAGACGAATATGAAATTTACAGCCTTTTTGGAGATATCGAAGAAGTAAGGAAACAAATTGAGGATTTTTTCTGGAGGGGCAGACTGAGTAATGAAAGAAAATAACATTGAGCAACTTGAATTTGAAAAAGAAGCTTTTCTTTCAATTTTTCCCCTGGAACTTAAATTGAAAATTAAGGAAATTAATGAATTCGAAAATCTAATAGAGGTCGTCCTTGATCTTGGTAGAAAACCGGAAGCACGTTTTCCTAATAAGACAATCTATCTTAGAGAAGAGCCTGCATCAAAAGAAGAAATTGAAAGCATTATCTATAAATTGGGGGTTTTTGATAGGGATAATAGGGCCGGGATAGAAAAAACTTTACACAGGATTTCAGGTATTTTTAACAGAAAGAATGAAGTTATAGGTTTAACCTGTAGGGTCGGAAGGGCAATCTATGGTACCATAGAACCTTTAAAGGATATAATTAAAGGCGATAAAAGTATACTACTTTTAGGAAAGCCGGGAGTTGGAAAAACAACTCTTTTACGAGAAGCAGCAAGAGTGTTGAGTGAGGAAATGGGCAAAAGGGTTATTGTAGTGGATACTTCGAATGAAATAGGAGGGGATGGGGATATTCCTCATCCAGGAATTGGCAATGCAAGGAGAATGCAAGTTCCATTTGGTAAGGCTCAGGAAGATGTAATGATCGAGGCTGTTGAAAACCATTTTCCAGAAGTAATAATTATTGACGAAATTGGCAGAATAGAAGAAGCAAAAGCATGCAGAACTATTGCTGAAAGAGGCGTTAGACTTATTGCTACTGCTCATGGAACTAACATAGAAAATTTGCTTGTAAATCCAACCCTTCAAGACCTTATCGGAGGCATAACTGCAGTAACTCTAGGTGATGAAGAAGCGATTAGAAGAGGCACTCAGAAAACAATACTTGAGAGGAAATCTCCCCCGACTTTTGATGTTTTGATTGAGATAAAGGAAAGAGGAATTTATGCAATTTATCATGATGTCGCTGATACAGTTGATTCATTGCTAAGGGAGTTTCCTGTTAATCCAGAAGCAAGAAGTGTTTCTGATAAGAAAATTATTGGGAACTTAACCTTTCAAGCAGAAAGCGAAAGACCAATAAAAATATTTCCTCTTGGTATTAATACGAGTTATCTCGAAAGAGCAATCCATTCTGTGAATTCTTCAGTGGAAATAGTTAGAGATTTAAATAATGCTGACATAATTCTTGCTAACAGAAAAGTTCTTGAAAGGAAAAGTGACCTTATAGATTTTGCAAAGAGGATAGGTATAAAGATCGATACTATTGACAAAATGTCGCTTAAGGGATTCAAAGAATATATTAAAAAGGTAAAAGATAAAAAAATTTTTAAGTCATCCTTAAATTATGATGAACTTGAGAGTTTTATACGCAAAGTAATAGAACAAAAAACACGTCTTGAATTGCCAGCAGAAAGTGATGACATACTTCAAGAAGAACAGAATTTTGTTTCAAAATTTGGTTTAAAGAGTGAAATTATTGGGCTAAAACCTAATAGAAGGATAATTATATATCCTGAAAAAGGGCAATAATATGAGAGAAATGTTTATAACAATTGAGGGCATAGATGGCTGTGGGAAAAGCACACAAGCGTTAATCTTAAAAGAAAAAATTGCAATACATTGTGGCGTAGGGGTGGTGCTTACCGGAGAACCAGGTGGCACAACCGTAGGCAGTATTGTAAGAGAAGTTCTTTTAAATAAGGATATGGACAATGTGACTGAATTTCTTTTGTTTGCTGCCGATAGAAATGAACATATAAAATCTTTAATTAGACCGTCTATAAATAATGGAATTATAGTTATATCTGATAGGTTTCTTGACTCATCTGTTGCTTATCAAGGTTTCGGAAGAGGGGTTAGTTTTGATTTTATAAATTATGTGCATAGTTTTATTACTCAAGGACTGAAACCTGATTTAACTTTTATTGTTGATGTAGAGCCCGAAGTTGGACTAAGGAGACTGAAAAAAACTGACAGAATTGAAAATGGAGGATTAGAGTTTTTGAGAAGAGTGAGGGAAGGCTATATCGAACTCTCTAAGAGAGATAGAAGATTTGTCGTAATAAAAGGTGAGATGGATTTAGATATAGTTTCAGATGAGATCTGGGAGAACTTCTTGATTCGGAGAAAAGAGTGGATAGAAAGCCAAAAAGACTAGCCTTATTCATTATAATTTTAATAATTCTTTTAGCTATTTATTTTTTCCTGCGAACTATTTTGAGTTCAACTGGTGAAATTGCTGTTGATTCATTTCCAAAAGAATGCGAGGTATATCTAAACGGTGAATTAGAAGGGTCGACGCCTCTCACAATAAAAAACCTTAAATACGGGGATTATGAATTAAAGATTGTGATGGACGGCTATAAAGAGGAAATAAGACAGGTTGCGCTTGATAGAAATAATCGGAGGAGAGTTGTAATGGTTGCTCTTGAACATGCAACATTCACTTTGCAGGTGAACTCTTCTCCTGCTAATGCGGAAGTTTATGTGGATGGAGTCAACAAGGGACTGACCCCTGTTGAGATAGACGATTTGATTATCGCGAAACATTTTATAGAAGTTAAATTGGAAAACTACGCTAAATGGACCAAAGAAATAAGCGAAACTGACGAAATAAATTCTATTACTGGTAATATTGTAGTGTTGGACGCATCCCTGGTTCCAAGTACCGCATCAATAACTATAAATTCTATTCCGGATAAAGCAAGGGTAATAATCAATGGCGAAGAAAAGGGTACCACTCCATTTGTTATAGATAATGTTGAACCCGGGGACTATCAAATCGAAGTTATAAAAGATGGATATACTACCTATAGTGAAGGGATTGTTATAGCAAAGGGCGATAGTGTTAAAAGAGACCTTGCTTTAACAAAGGCGGAAACTTTCTTGATGATTGATAGTGACCCAGAAGGAGCAACGGTTTTTATTAATGGAAAAAATAAAGGCGGAACTCCTTACGCAGAAGCAAATCTTTCGCCAGGTATATATTCTTTAAGGATAGTAAAAGAGGGCTACCTTGAATATTCAACTGAAATAGAAGTTTTTAAGGGAAAAACAAGTGAATACTCTTTTCCGCTTTTAAAATTGCCCTGATATTTCTCGGTCTTAATATGTTGAACGTTTAATGATATAAGTTCTCTGAAAAATTCTTATTTTGTCACCCTGCCCTGAATCAAAAACTCCTATTTTGTCACCCTGAATTCATTTCAGGGTCTAAATGTTTACCAGTGGAGAGATTCTGAAACAATCCTGAAACGAGTTTAGGACTAAACGTCCACCAGCATGACATTTTTATTTCTTTGTAATCCGCAATCCTTTTCAGTGGATTATTCTTACTTCTTTGTATAAATCCGCTAAGAAGTGCGGATTGAGAAGATTGCGTTTATTCCTCTGTATTCATTGCTCTTTTCCTATGATTGCTCTTTTCCTACGAATATTTCACCATTTTTTAGAGAGACCTCGATATAATACATTGATCTCAAAATCTGTTATAATATTATGGCTGTGCTAAAGCGGGGAGATAGCAGTGCCCTGTAACCTGGAATCTGCTACACCAGGGCTGATAATCTGTTATGAGGCTGGCAGATCTTTAGAAATGGCAATTTTTGAAAAACGTTGAAGGTGGGACCCTTCACGATAACAGTTTGCAAATCCCGCCAGGTCCGGAAGGAAGCAGCGGTAAGCAAATTTGTTATATGGTGAAGGTAAATCTCACTGGAGCTTTTCGGGAATTGTACAGCTAGGGATTTACAGTCGAATGCAGACGCACGGCCATTTTCAATTGTATCCATTAGATGTTTTTCTATCTTAACCAGCGATTTGAAGTGGATATTTCCAATATAAGTTACAAAGGCTTAAATTATATTTGTAAAACCGCTTTGTTAATTATAATATTTTAAGGAGATAATTTGATGGCAAGAGGTACGGTTAATTTACACGGAGAAATCGGAGGAAAAGTGGAAAAATATGTTTTAGGTGTAGATCCTGCAAAGGGCTTGAGTAGTGATCTGGTAAAAAGGAAATTGGAAGAATACGGGCCTAACAAACTTCCCGAGCCGCCTAAAATCTCTTTATTTATGCAGTTTATTGATCAGTTCAAAAGTCTTCTGATAATAATTCTTCTTATTGCAGCTATTATCTCAGCATTTTTTGGAGAAGTAATGGATACCCTTGCAATATTAGGGATAACAATTCTTAATGCAGTACTTGGTGTAACGCAGGAGAGGCGTGCCGAAAAAGCTCTTGAGGCAGTAAAAAAGCTTTCAAATCCTCAAAGTAAGGTTGTAAGGGATGGCACAATCCAGATCATTTCTTCCGAGGAAGTGGTGCCTGGGGATATTCTTTTGCTTGAAGCCGGTGATAAAATAAGTTGTGATGGAATTATCATTGGGGTGATTGGTCTAACTGTCGATGAATCAACCTTGACCGGTGAGTCTGTTTCAGTTGCTAAGTCTCTCTTTAAAAATGAAAGTGAAATAAAAGAAGACAATATGGCTTTTATGGGTACTGTAGTGACAAAAGGAAAAGCGAAAGTATATGTTACAGAGACAGGATTGAATACAAGATTAGGGAAGATTGCAACTCAAATAAGGGAGGCAAAAAAGGAAAAAACACCTCTCGAATTAGAACTCAATTATCTTGGGAAAATTTTAGGAATTGTGTTTGTTGCTGTTTGTGCAGTTGTATTTATAGCAGGATTATTTAGAGGCATGCCTCTGCAGGAGATGCTTTTGATAAGCATAAGTCTTGCAGTGGCTGCAATTCCTGAAGGTCTTCCAGCAGTGGTTACCATAGTCCTTGCCTTAGGCGTACTTGAAATGGCCCACAGAAATGCTGTCGTTAAAAATTTACCTGCAGTTGAGACGCTTGGCGCAGTAACTTATATATGCACAGATAAAACAGGTACTCTCACAGAGAACAAGATGAAACTTGTTAAGGTGTATACCGAAAAAATGAAAATCGAGGAAGATTTATTTCAGAGCTCTTTGCCGGATGAAGTAAAAAGGACGATGATTCTTTGTAATGATGCAACCAAAGAAATGGGTGACCCAACTGAAATTGCCCTCATTGATTGGGCGGATGATAGAGATATAGGAGAGTTGAGACATAAGTATCAGAGGCTGTATGAAATACCTTTTACTTCAGAAAGTAAAAGAATGACAACTGCTCATCATTTTGGAGGTAAATATCTTATAGTAACCAAAGGTGCATCGGAAATCATTTTAGGTTTGTGCGATAGAGAGTTTATTGGGAAAAATGTTGTTGAACCAATCACAGAAGTGAGAAAGAAAGAAATACTTAAAACAGTAGAAAATTTTGCATCCGATGGATTAAGAGTACTTGCAATTGCCGAAAGAACAATCGATTCTCTTCCAGACAAGGACGAAGAAATTGAAAAAGACCTGACTTTCCTCGGACTTGTATGCCTCAAAGATCCATTAAGGGAGGAGGCGAAAAAGGCTGTTGAAGAATGCAGAAAGGCCGGTATAAGACCTGTAATGATTACAGGAGACCATCAGGTAACCGCTTATGCAATAGCAACAGAACTTGGCTTCCCTGAGGGAGAAATTATAACAAGTGTTGACATGAATGAAATGGATGATGAAAAACTTACCGATGTTATTGAGGATGTAAGCATTTTTGCAAGAATTAATCCGCTTGATAAATTAAGGATTGTAGAAGCTTTTCAGAAAAAAGGGGAAATTGTTGCGATGACTGGAGACGGAGTAAATGATGCTCCTGCTCTTAAAAAGTCAGACATAGGTGTTTCAATGGGGAAAACGGGGACAGAAGTTGCCAAGGAAGCAAGCGATATGGTTCTTATGGATGATAATTTTGCAACTCTTGTGCATGCAGTTTTCCAGGGCAGAATAATTTATGAGAATATGAGAAAATTTATTGTTTACCTTCTTTCATGCAACATTGCAGAGGTACTCGTTATGTTCATTTCGATAATTTCAGGATACCCTCCACCACTTCTTCCGCTTCAACTTCTCTGGCTTAATCTTGTCACGGATAGTTTTCCTGCACTTGCAATTGGAATGGAACCCGGTGAAAAAACTGTTATGAACAAGCCTCCAAGAGTGAAAAACGAGCCAATTCTTACAAAATATCACTATGGTATTATTATTACTCAAAGCATTGCTATAACTGTGGTAACACTTGGCGCATTTTTAATTGCCATTAGAAGAGTACCTCTTCAAGAGGCGCGAACCATTGCATATTTTACCCTGGTTCTTTCAGAGTTATTCAGATCATTCACGGCAAGGTCATTCGAAACGTCGATTTTTAAATTGAAGGTATTCTCAAACAAATTTCTGACATATTCAACTGCTTTAATGATTTTATTACTGCTCACGTCAATTTATTTGACGCCTTTTGCAAAACTCTTTGGGAATGTAAGACCGACTGTAACCGAGTTTACATATATTATATTGCTATCGATTATACCGTCGATAGTATCGGAAATTGCAAAAATAATAAGGCCACAGGATTAGGGAGAAAAAAGATGGGTAGAATAATAAAAGCTCCACGTGGGAGCGAACTCCACTCTAAAGGGTGGGGTCAGGAAGCAGCAATGAGAATGCTTATGAATAATCTGGACCCTGAAGTTGCAGGAGATCCAGAACACCTTATTGTCTATGGGGGTACAGGCAAAGCTGCAAGAAATTGGGAAAGTTTTGATGCAATAGTAAAAAGTCTGCAGGAATTAGAAAATAATGAGACGCTTCTTGTCCAGTCGGGGAAACCGGTGGGTATTTTTAAAACAACTGAAGAGGCTCCCAGAGTTCTTATTTCTAATGCGGTGATTGTTCCCAAATGGGCTGACTGGGACTATTTTTATATGCTTGAGGAGAAAGGCCTCACAATGTACGGACAGATGACTGCAGGAAGCTGGATTTATATAGGCACCCAGGGGATTCTGCAGGGCGATTACGAAACATATGGAGCCGCAGCAAGGAAAGATTTAGGACAGGATGATCTCTCTGGGAAATTCTTATTGACCGGCGGTCTTGGTGAGATGGGTGGTGCCCAGCCACTTGCAGTTACAATGCTTCACGGAGTTGCTCTTGTTGTTGAAATTGATCCCGAAAAGATTAAAAGAAGAATAGATACCGCTTATCTTGATACCTGGACAGACGATCTTGACGAAGCGCTCAAGATGATTGAAGAAGCCAAAAAAGATGGAAAGCCTCTGTCTGTTGGTCTCCTTGGAAATACGGGCGAGATACTGCCCGAACTTATAAAAAGAGGTGTAAGGCCTGACATAGTGACCGACCAGACTTCGGCTCACGACATTATGTCCTACATCCCGATGGGTATGACAATTAATGAAGCAAGAGAATTAAAAACAAGGGATCCTGAAGATTACAAAAAAAGATCAATTGAAACAATGATTAAGCATATGGAGGCGATGGTTCAGTACAAGAGAATGGGAGTTACGACATTCACATATGGAAATAATATTAATGGCCAGACCTATGACCATGGATATAAAGACGCAAAAGAAGTTGAAGGTTTTGTTGTTGCTTATATAAGAGACCTGTTCTGCGAAGGGAAGGGGCCTTTTAGATGGGCCGCTCTATCAGGAGACCCGGAGGATATATGGACCCTCGATGAGGTTGTAAAGAAAGAATTCTCCCATGATAAACATCTTGTTAACTGGATTGACCTTGCCCACGAAAGAGTCAAGTTTCAGGGATTGCCTGCAAGGATCTGCTGGCTTGGGTACGGCGAAAGAGCAAAGTTTGGCCTCATTATTAATGACCTTGTAAAGAATGGGAAGCTCAAAGCACCCGTAGTTATAGGGCGCGATCATCTCGATGCTGGCTCAGTTGCCTCCCCATACAGGGAAACTGAAAAGATGAAAGATGGCTCCGACGCAATTGCTGATTGGCCAGTGCTTAATGCACTACTTAACACTGCAAGTGGTGCAACCTGGGTATCATTCCATCACGGTGGTGGTGTTGGTATTGGTTATTCATTGCATGCAGGCATGGTAATCGTTGCCGATGGCACAGAAAAATCCGCCGGGAAGCTTGAAAGAGTACTTACAAATGATCCTGGAATTGGAGTTGCAAGGCATGCAGACGCAGGTTATGATATTGCAATAAACTGTGCAAAAAGAAGCGGAATTAAAATTCCTATGATAAAATAGAAAAAGAGGGGGTCTCCCCCTCTTTGTTGAAAAGTTTGTCAGCAAATCTGTCAAGAATAATTGTAACTCAGAAGGAGCTTAATCTCCATTTTTATGTGGAAACCTGATGAAACCAAAATTGAGAAAATGTCCATACTTATAAAGTCTGTCATCAGCACTTGGGACTTTACTGATTCCTTTAACCAATTTATCAGTTGCTATTTTCGATAACTCTTTTTCATTCTTATCTCTTACAATAAAAAATTCAGGAGTAAGCAAATTCCACTCAAGTATTCCCATAACTTCGCTTGTTTTAGTGTTAAAGGCTACATAAACTTGACGGAAATTATCGAAGGTTGGCTCCTCATCAGCTTTTCCTCCAAAGATAAACATACCGGCTAAGATAAGAATGTCTTTGTATTCACCCTGAATTCCGGGGTATGGGTAAGAGATATGGGAAGGAGTGGAAGGTAAGTAAAAAGAGAGTTTCCTGAATAACTCATCTCTGTCAATAGCAAACTCAGAAGAATAGTCATCTAAATTTACTATACCAACTTCATTGCCGCATATAGGTACATAAAAACTATTTCCTATAGTAGATATATCCATCTGGCCCATATTTGGAATACATCCCTCAATTCCGGTTACTTCATGCCAACCGTATGTGCCTTTTTCTAAATTAATTGTGCAGATTAGAAACCGCCCCATTCCTACACTATCATAATAAAGATGAAGGGCTTTGACCTCATTCTTATTTTTGTCGTATATGTATGCTTGACCTGCAGGGATACCTCCATGGAATGTATCATTGTATAATGAAATTTTAAACTCTTTCTCCGTAACTTTTTCCCCATCAAAAACAGTGAAAGTAAAAGCTGTATAGTCAGCCTTTAGATAATTTCTGACCTTCAGGTAGACCTGAAGGTCTTTTGCATATGAACAAGCAGTATCACACATGACTCCCTTTTTCGGTTGAGCTCCTCTTACATCATCAAACATTCTAATTTTGAAATTAAGCGGGTTTTTTATTTTATGATACTGACTGGAGAGATAAATGTAGCTTTCCCCATCCCAGGATAAAGGGTAGGCATAATGAACTACACCACTCCAGTCGGGCATTCCGTCAGAGTAATACGGAGTCTTATTGGTCGTATAGACTACATCATCCATCTGGATAATTTTCCCTTTTTCAGTATCCCAGTAGTTTAAATATGCCTCAACATTGTGGTTTTTTTCGTTGACCTCAAATGTCAAAAATGGAATAGAATTTTCGGAAGGAGTCTCTATCTTATTATTGCATCCCAGAGTAAATAGAAATAGAAAAATTAAGAATGGAACAACTATCTTCTTCATCACTAAGGTGCCCATCTCCAGCAACTTACCTTGTAATGGCCATAGTCAGCAGCAGGTGAGTAATAATGTTGTCTTGAATCGGTTGTATGTGCAGCATACTTTTTTGTGTAAGCTCCATTCTGATACAGATTATAATCTATCATAGCAATATGAATGTTATCGGACCATACGATCACATCTCCATTCTGTGTATTGTTGTAATTGCTATATGCCCAATCACCTCTCGTGTTTTTCATATAGTCTAAAAGGTGGGGGACATAAGTCCAGTACCACCTACCGTCTGGAGCTCCTGTTTCTCTATAAGAAGGATTCCAGTAGTCGTTAGCCCACATTCCTCCGTAATACATTGCTTGAGAAACAAAATCAGCACAATTATAACAGACCAATTGTACATAATGTTCTTCACCATTTTTTGTTACCTTTGGCAAACGATATTGTGAGTTATTCCAAAGGTTTGTACCATCGTCTTTATATGGTTTTGCATGAGCACTGCCGATTACCCACTTCTGTTGAGTGTTGTCCCATACCCAACAGTATATAAAGTTGTTAGGGTGCTCAGAGGTATGCCCATCTGCGTATATTTTTGCGTTATTTCTGACATACCAATCCTCATAAAACGCAGTGGGTGAAACTCCAATTGAAGAGCTACCAGCTGGGTAGAGTTTTTCAATCAGATTTTTAATTTCCTCATAACCCATTCTTTCTCCTCCGTAGATAAAGCGGTAGAAGGAAAGAGGTCGGTTGCATCCTCCCAGATTGGGGCTCCTTGTCCTGAAATGTCGTAAAAGATCTTAACAGTGTCGTT
>MNXV01000066.1 GCA_001871575.1 Caldisericum sp. CG2_30_36_11 | reverse complement strand
AGTTTAGTTTGGGTCTATCTACCCTTTTTCCCTGAAGCACTGAGCTATTTCAATGCAAAAAAAGTGTATGATTGCGTTGATGATTATACAAGTCTTCCTGGTTTAATCAATCCCAATTATGTTTTGGAACTTGAGCGAAAAACTGTGAACTTAGTAGATAAAGTTATTGTGACAAATAATCCTCATTTAGAGGAAAGAGTAAGGAGTTTTGGAAAAGAACCTATAGTTATATCAAACGGTGTCAACTATAAACTATTTTCAGGTTGGCTTGAGAAAAAAAACGGTTTTGAAATTAAAAAAAGGATCATATATGTGGGAAATGTTAGTTTTTGGTTTGATTTTGAACTTGTTTCGAAAATTGCAGATAGTTTTAAAGATTACGAAGTAATGATTGTAGGGTTTGCTTCTGTAGACCTTAGCCCATTCAAAAAATATTCCAACATAAATTTTGCCGGCAAGCTTACCCAAGAACAATTTGTACCACTTCTTTCAGAATCTTCCGTTGCAATAATTCCCTTTAAGATTAACACCTTGACTAAAGGAGCGGATCCTCTTAAAGTTTATGAGTACCTTGCAGCAGGTGTTCCTGTAGTTTCAACCCCTGTAGGCAATGTTTCCAAATTGCCTATCTATGTTGCAAACACTCACAAAGAGTTTATTAAAAAAATTAAAGAAGCTATTGAATCAGATTCTATTGAAAAAAGACGGGAGCATTCCGAGAAGGCCAAGAGTTTCTCATGGGAAACAAGATACAAAATGATACAAGAGATTCTGGACAAACTGCAGTAATCGAAAGAAGAACTCCAAGATTTCTTGAACAGAATGCAGTACAAGCTTCATTCATATTTATGGCGTCAACTTTAATTAGCAGGATCCTCGGACTTGGAAGAGATATGCTTTTTGGAGCATATTTTGGCACAAGTCGAGCTGCTGACGCTCTTAGCGCAACTTTACCAATTACATCAATTTTCCAGGATGTAATGACAAGTGCAATATCAGTATCTTTGATAACACTGTTTGTCGAAAAGTATGGAAAAGATAGAGAGCAGGCGTTAAAAGACTTAAGCATTATTTTTAACTACATTATGTTAGGGCTTATAATATCAACATTTTTTTTAATGATCTTCTCAAATCAATTTGTAAGCATTCTTGGACCAGGATTTGAAGGTAATTATAGAAATATAGTTTCAAAACTTGTAGACCTTTTTTCTATTACTGCATTGTTCTGGTCAATAACTTATTTTCTATTCGGTATAGCGCAGTCAAGAAAACATTTTCTTGTTACAGCTTTATTTCCACTTTTAAGCAATACATTTATAATTATTTCGTTAATAACTTTTCATAAAACGCTTGGAGTTTATTCATATCCAGTCGGAATGTTGGCAGGAGTGGTCATTCAATTCATACTGATGATTTTCTATGCAAAATCATTCCTTGGCATGAAATTCACACTTAATTTCAACCCAAAAGGTACGTTTCTACCAGCACTTCTTATACTTTCGCTCCCTTTAATTTTGCAACAACTCTCCACTTATTCAGTTACTGTTGTCAGTAATAACCTAGCTTCGAGGCTTCAAGCTGGGAGCATTGCAGCACTCGGATATGCAAATAAGCTAAGACAGCTCTCCCTCGGCATTTTAACTCTCCCACTTGCGACTTCTTACTACCCTTTTCTTTCTGAGGCGGCTGCAAAAAATGACTTCAATAAACTCAGGGAAATATTTTCAAAGAGCATAAGATTTGCCTCTTTCTTTATCTTCCCTGCCATGTTTGTGTCAATTATTTTTGCTAATCCCATTGTAAGAATTGTTTTTGAAAGGGGCGCCTTTGATGCAAAGGCAGTATCTTTAACCACTAAACCTTTTATTTTTTATTCACTCAGTATATTCGCTGCAATGGTAAATATTATTACAATGAGAGTCTTTTATGCAATGAAAAATATGATTATTCCTTTATTAATTTCAATCTTTATGTCCGCTTTAAATGTTGCGATTTTCTTCCCATCGATAAATGCGCTCCAACATTCAGGAATTCCCCTTGCAATAAGCATCACACTTTATATAGAAATGTTTATATTGCTCTATGCCCTTATCAAAAAAACAGGACATATGAATCTATTAAGCATAGGAAATTCACTTCTGAAACTTTTAGCAGCTTCTGCCATTGCAACTGGTTTAATGTACATTTTTTACAAATTTTTAGAAATATACTTGTCTAAATCGAATCTATATATAGCCATTAACTTTCTTGCTTCAACAATAATCTTTATCTTTGCATATTTGATAATGCTTGTTATATTAAAAGCAGATGAGTCAAAGACTGCATTTTATGTAATAAAGAAAATTGTAGCTAAAGTTAAAAGAGGGAGCTAAATATGGAAAAAGCCGGTCTTGTTCTCTCAGGTGAAGGAGCAAGGGGCCTTGCACATATCGGAGTATTAAAAGTCCTCAAAAACATGGCTTAATTCCAGACTTAATAGTTGATGCATCAATGGGAGGCATAATCGGAGGTTTATACTCTTACGGTATAACTACAGATGAAATGGAAAACTTCTTTAAAAACTTCACAGTTAACAGCCTTTTTGAAAAAAGAAAGCCTTTATCTTTGTTGATCTCTGAATCTGGGGAAAGCAAAATTATTCAATACGTAAAAATGGAAATTGCTTTAAATTTTCTCCTTACAAGACAGGAATAGTAAATTACTTGATCACGATTTTGAAAAATTTCTTTTTTCCTATCCTTAAAATATCTCCGTTATTAATTTTAACAAGCTCCTTAAAATTGGCAACCTTTTGCTGATTAACTTTAATAGCTCCCTGCTGAACAAGTCTTTTTACCTCAGAATTTGAACTAACGATTCCGTTTGAAATTAAAAATTTAACAATTTCAACTTTTCCATCGATTGCAAATGAAGTAGCATCCAATTCCTCAGCGTCTTCAGGAAGTTCCCTTTTACTAAATACTTTTACAAAATTCTCCTCTGCTCTTTGTGCGTCTTCTCTAGAATGAAACAGCTCAACAATTCCTCTTGCAAGTTCCATTTTCAACTTCATTGGATTAACTTTCTGCGAATTTATCATTCTATCGATCTCTTTAGCCTCTTCCTCATCTTTATCAAGCACAAGATAAAAATACTCTGATATGAGATTATCCGGGATAGACATTGTCTTACCATACATTGAATCAGGGTTCTCACTGATGCCTATATAATTATCCAGGCTCTTGCTCATCTTATCAACTCCGTCTGTTCCTCGTAATATAGGCAAAATCATAGCAATCTGCGGTTGCATATTTTTCATTTCGAGCAATTTCCTGCCAACAAGTAAATTAAATTTCTGGTCGGTTCCTCCAAGTTCTACATCTGCTTGTATTGCTACAGAATCATATGCTTGCATAATAGGGTAAAAAAATTCATGAAAATATATTGGTATGTCATTTTTAAATCTATTTAAAAAATCGTCTCTTTCAAGAATTCTCGCAATTGTAAAATTAGAGCAAATTCTAAACCATTCTTCAAAAGTTATTTTTGAAAGCCATTCAGAGTTATATCTTACTTCAGTTTTATCTCTATCAAGAATTTTAAAAACCTGTTCAAAGTAAGTTTGGGCATTTGCATCTATCTGCTCCCTTGTAAGAGTTGGACGGGTCTTAGACCTGCCAGAAGGATCGCCCACAAGGCCTGTAAAATCTCCTATAATAAAAATCACACGGTGCCCTAATTCCTGAAAATCTCGCAATTTTCTTAAAACAACGTAATGACCCAAATGCAAATCAGGAGCTGTAGGGTCTGCTCCAAGCTTCACCCTTAAAGTTTTTCCTGATTCAATTCTTTCAATAAGTTCAGATTCATTTATTATTTCAGCAGTTTTCCTTCTTAGCTTTTCGATAGTATTCATTCTAACCTCCGAAACTATCATATTGTAAACAAATTGGCTTCTCTTACAAAATATTTTAAGGAAAGCAATTAAAGATTTTTAAATGTTAGATCTTTAATTTTAAGCAAATCTTAGTATCTGCTATAATTTTACAGGAGGAAAAATATGAAAATTGCAATTGGTTCAGATCATGCAGGATTTAAATTAAAAGAGACAGTAAAAGAATTTTTAAAGACTTCGGGTATTGAAGTGATAGATTTTGGGACTCACTCAGAAGAAAGTGCTGATTACCCTGACTTTGCATTTCCCGTAGCAGAAGCAGTAGCAAAAAAGGAATTCGATTTCGGAATATTGATTTGCGGTACAGGCATCGGTATGTCGATAACTGCAAACAAAGTAGCAGGGATTAGAGCAGCCTTGTGTAATGACCTATTTACAGCGAACTGCTCAAAAGAACATAACGATGCTAACGTTTTATGTATGGGTGGAAGAATTGTTGGCGAAGGGCTTGCCAAAGCAATTGTGCAAACATGGCTTGAAAGGAAATTTCAAGGTGGAAGACACGAAAGAAGAGTAAAGAAAATCGAGGAATATGAAACAAAAGCACATAGCAATTGATGGTGATTCTGCAAGTGGAAAAACAACAATAGGAAGAATACTCGCAGAAAGACTCAATTTTACCTTTATAGATAGCGGCTTGTTTTACAGAGCCGCTACATATATTATTCTAAAAAACGGAATTGAAAAGGAAAAAGACAAATGGGTTAAATTAATCGCTGCAAATAAGATTCTTTTAAAAGATGGCTCAATTTACATAAATGAAGGAAACATAGAAGAAGAAATTCTTCATTCAAGCGATGTTGACAATCTCGTTTCACCTGTTTCTACTGTTCCTGAAATAAGAAATTTTATAACCTTAACTTTGCAAGAGCATGCGAATAATAAAAATGTAGTTATGACTGGAAGAGATATTGGCACAGTAGTACTGAAAGGTGCATTTCTAAAAATTTACCTCACAGCAAATGTTGAAATAAGGGCCGGAAGAAGATTTAAAGAGCTTATAGAAAAAGGTATTAAGGTATCTTTCGAAGACGTACTTGAAAATCTAAAGAAAAGAGACACAATAGACTCATCGAGAGAAAAATCCCCTCTCGCAGTCGCAAATGATGCATTCTTAATAAATACTACAGAACTTTCTGAAGAAGAAAATATAGAGAAAATCTTTCTCTTCATAAAGGGCAAAGAATATGCTTTATAAAATGCTCCATATTATAGGTAAAATTATTTTCAAGATATTTTTCAGACTCACGATAATTGACTCTGAAAACATACCAAAAGAGGGTGGGTTTGTTGTTTCGCCAAACCATAAAAGTTCCCTTGATGTCCTAATAGTTGGGGCTGCTTTGCCAAGAAAAATGAAAACTATTGCCAAAAAAGAGCTCTTTGAAAAGAAATTACAAAGCTGGTTTTATAAAAACCTGGGTGGCGTACCAATCGACAGAGAGACAACAAGCATTGAAACTTTGAAAACAGCCATTGAAGCTGCAAAAAACGGGAACCCACTTCTTATTTTCCCGGAAGGAACAAGGTATGAAGAAAGCGGATTAGGAAAAGGGAAAAGAGGCCCAGTATTTATAGCCTTATCTGGAAAAGTTCCACTATTGCCTGCAGGTATTGCTGGAACAGATAGGGCATTACCTAAAAAAACGAAAATTCCAAAACCTATCCACATAGTTATAGTTTTTGGAAAACCTTTTAAGCCCTGGGAAATTCTTAACCCAAAAGACAAAGCATTTTTAAATAATGTAACGGATTATCTAATGAATGAGGTTGAAAAATGCCACGAACAAGCAAAAGAAAGATTATAATAGTAAAAAACATCGGATTTTGCTCCGGGGTTGAGAGAGCTGTAAAAATTGCAGAAGAAAATTCTACTAAATATGGAAAAGTTTTTACAATTGATTCTTTGCTTCATAACGAAACAGAAATTCAAAGGTTAAAGGAAAAGGGTGTTGAAGTCGCCACTGAAAATTCAGTTGGAAATACAATAATTATTCCTGCACACGGAAGCACAGAAGAAGAGGTTAAAAAATTTAAAAAGTCTTTTAAAAACATTATCGACGCAACATGCCCTCTCGTTTTGAGAAGTGCAGAACTTATTAAAATGATGAAAAAAGAAGGTTATAAAATAGCAATTGTTGGAGATAAAGGGCACAGAGAAACAATGGTACTGCAAGACACTGCAGGAGAAAATCTATTAGGAGTTTTCAGCAAAGAAGAAGACGTTAAAAATATTAAATTCAGTAATAAAATTGCTGTAATTGCGCAAACTACCGTTACCGAAGAGATGCTATTTAAAATAAACAACGAGCTTTTAAAAAAAGGACATGAAGTAAGATTTTTTAATACAATCTGCAATGAAACAATTAAAAGACAAACTGAATCAATTGAAGTGGCAATAAAGGTTGACTGTATGTTAGTTGTTGGAGGAAAGACAAGTGCAAACTCGAAAAGATTGTTCGAGGTTGTTAAAAAGGCCAACAAGAATACATATTTTATAGACAACGAATATGGAGTTGATAATATTGATTTTTCTTCGTGCAATTCTGTTGGCATTACATCAGGAACATCGACTCCCATTTGGCTTATTGGAAAAATCATAAAGAGTGTAGAAAAATGAAAAGACCGAGTGGATTTAAAGGTTTTTCTATTATGTCTATTGGGCAGATAATTTCTATAACAGGTTCTGCTATGACACAATTTGGACTGGGCATCTGGATATGGGAAAAAACTTTTTTCAAAACAATCTCACCAAAGTAATCTTTACCAACTCTTCCTATAAGAGTCATATCGCCCTCTACTTTTTTTGCTGCAACTGCCTGGTTTGCTCCTTTACCTCCAGGGTTCATAAAAAAATCTTTGCCAAAAATAGTTTCTCCTTTTTTTGGAAATTCATCACTATAAAGAGCAAGATCTAAATTTATGTTTCCAAGCACGTAAATTCTACTTGCTATAAAAGCATTTTACATTAACATTAAAAAACTGAATAAATAAAATAAATGCTCAATTAAAGTAAAATCTTTAGCAAAACGAATATACTATAAAAAGGGATAATCTTGCATAAATATGATTTCTTAATAAAATTAGGACTTATAATACTGGATATTAGAAAATATGAATCTTAAAAGATGGTTTATTGCGTTTGGGTTACAGGGTGCTTCCCTCAGTGCTCTTACTTTGGTGATGAGCCTTTTTACAATAACAGGGTTAAAAGGAAATGTCAAAAATGCTAGTATCGTTGTAGCATTGTATTCTCTTGGAAACTTGCTTGGAGCCATCATTTCCGGAGCGATGCTTGACAGAATAAAGAACCTCTCTCCTATAATTTTTACAAGTTTATTCAGCGCTTCAATAGTATCTATTTTAATGCCTTTTTCATATTCAATATTCTTTTATTACATCCTATCGATTCTTCTTGGTTTATCCGTTTCCGTTATTGGCCCATCAATTACCCTTTTCCTGAGTAATCGACTCCCGGCAATCTCATATCGAAAAAATATAAACGCCTTGAACTTATTGAACAGCATAGGTGCTACGTCAGGCACATTTATTGGAGGAATTCTGCTTACCATTTTTTACTTTTTAAATGAAGCGACAAGAATGACAATGATTTTTGTATTTTCTTCCTTTGTATTTGCCATTGCATCTATTTTAATATCAACAACCGGGGAAACTCTAACCGAAACAATTAAGAGAAAAATTTCCACAGAAAAAGATTATTTAAAAGGCTTATATCTTGATGACTTTCCAAAAGGGATGTTCTCTTCATTTAACTTAAAGGGGCTTGGTTTAAAGGTCGACCTGCTTATGTTAGCTGTATTGATTGCTTTTTTTGGAGCAAATATGTTATTTGCAATTTTTTCGATATACCTTCAACAGTACTTAAAAATCGGCCCTCAAGTCATTTTTATTGTGTATGGAGTGAACAGTATCGCGGGAAATATAGGTTTTTACCTCACAAAATTTGCCATGGAGAATTTTAAAGATTTCAAAATAATAAGAGCTGTTCTCTTTGCAAGATTCATTGCAATCCTCCTAATCATTCTTGTGGGTCTTTTAAAATCGAGAGGAATTTCAATCTGGGCTACATATATTTCCTTTATTATAATAGGGTTTACCTGGCCTTTCTTCTATATACCAGTTACAATACAGGCTACAAACCTTACTTCTCCTGAAAACAGAGGCAAGATATTGGGGATTTTTAATGCATCAATAAATCTTGCCGTCATAACTGCCTCCTTTGTATCAGGAGCAGTTGCCCTAAAATTTGGTTATTTAACTTCTTTCTTAGTAGGTGCAATTCTTTTAGTTGTTAGCGAAAGGGTTTTCACAAAAGCAATTTCAGTTGAAACAGCAAAAGTAGATTAGGATTCAACAAAAGTTTTAAGAATTTTGCCTTTGTCAAACCTTAGCCCCATTTTTTCAAGCACTTCCATTATTCTTTTCAAGGCAACAAAAAGTTCTTCTTCAGTTAAGCTTCCCATATGCCCCATTCGGAAATAGTGTCCTTTTAATTCGCCAAGAGCAGGCGCTACAACAACTCTTCTTTTCTCGAGTAACCTCCTAAAATCAATATCGCTTATTCCCACAGGATATTTAAACACAGAAAGAGTTGGAGCCGGGCTGTTTTTTGAAAGAAGCTCAAACCCAAAAAGTTCCATAGCGTTTCTTATTTTCCTTGAAAGCAATTCATGCTTTTCAAAATAATTCTTAAGCCCGAACTCCATTATATTCTCAAGAGATTTTTCGAGCGCAAAAACCATATTTACAGCAGGAGTTGCAAAGTATTTATGGGGGTCTTCTACTACAGGTATCCACCTAAGGATGTCGCCATAATAAGTTCTTGTTTTCTTTAAAATTTTCCTTTTTTCAATTGCTCGATTTGAAAAGGCGAGCATTGTAAGCCCTGGAGGTGTTGCCATTGCCTTTTGGGAGCCTGTAAAAATCACATCGATTCCCCACTCATCCATTTTTTCTTTTACTCCACCTGTTGCGCAAACTCCATCTAAAACAATAAGAGTATCAGGCGAATTCTTTTTAACGACTTCAGTGATTTTTTTAACATCAGCAAGTACGCCAGTAGATGTGTCAACATGCGTTATTGTAACTGCTGAATACTGTTTTTCTTTTAATTTTTTGCTTATCTCTTCAAGACATACAGTTTCACCAGCATTACTTTTTAACACATCGACTTTCACTCCCAATGCATTACCAAGTTCTACAAACCTATCACCAAAAAACCCATGGGAAATTACAAGAAGATTATCATTATCATCAAGGATATTTGTTAAAGCCATTTCCATTCCGAGAGTACCAGAACCTGCAATTATGAAGGGCGTAGAATTCTTTGCGCCAAAGATTATTTTAACATTATTCAGGCAATTGGAAAGAATCTTTACAAACCTATCACTTGTATGTGAAATAGTTTCATTAGAAAGCGCATCAAGCACTTCTTCACTAACAGGCGTCGGGCCTGGAATTAAAAGTAACTCCTTCATTTCAACCCCTTAAATTCCTTTTATATAACCACCATCAATCGGCAAAACTATACCAGTTATGTACGAAGAGCTCTCTGAAGCAAGAAATGCCACAGCTGCACTAAATTCATCTACATTGCCGATTCTCTTCATTGGAATATTCTCAATGATCGATTTTTGTGCTTCTTCAAACGAAACTCCTTCTTTATTCATCATGTTTTTAACTATTTCTTCAACTCTTTCAGTCATTGTATAACCAGGTGCAATTGTATTTGCTGTAATACCAAAAGGGGCAAGTACATTTGATAGAGATTTGATAAATGCCACAACTCCAACTCTTGACACATTTGAAAGAATAAGACTATCGAGTGGCTGTTTCACGGTCAATGAAGTAGAGGCAATTATCCTACCAAATTTTTGATTTTTCATGTAAGGAACGGCACTATAAACTGCAAAAATAGTGCTCATCAAGTTTAAGTTTACTGCATTAAGATAATCCTCTGGTTTAAAGTCAAAGAAACCACCAGAGGGGGGACCTCCTGCATTTGTAAAAAGAATGTGGATTGTACCAAACTCTTTGACAGTTTCAGACACCCAGGTTTCGATATCTTCTTTTTTTGTGACATCTCCTTGAAATATTAGCACTTTATTTTTAGTCTCATTCTCTATATCAATTTTTGTCTTCTCAAGATTTTCAAGATTTCTTGCAATAATTGATACTTTTGCTCCTTCATATGAAAATCTTAATGAAACTGCCTTGCCAAGGCCCTTGCTTCCTGCCATAACAAGAGCTATTTTCCCTTTCAAGCCTAAATCCATATGTCACCTCCTGTATATTTTATATTATAACGCTAACTATAAGAAATTTCTTGCAAAATATCAAACTTTTGTATAATAATCAATTATGAAAGGTACTATAGTCAACACAATAACAGTTATCATCGGGAGTATAGCAGGTTTATTTTTAGGCAGCAAATTGCCCAAAAGAGTCAAAAATACTGTGATCCAAAGTATTGGTTTATTCACAGGTCTCATAGGTATTTCAATGATATTAAAAACACAGAATTACCTAATTGTTTTCTTATCAATTGTGCTTGGCGGCTTTACAGGGGAATCGTTAAACCTAGAACTTCACCTGACAAATTCCGTTGAAAGAATCAAAAATAAAATCAAGCCAAACTCTTCAAATTTTGTAGAAGGATTTATAACTGCAACTGTAATTTTCTGCGTTGGGGCAATGACTGTTGTGGGTTCAATACAAGAAGGACTTACAGGTGATGCTACACTTCTCTACACAAAATCATTAATGGACGGAGTAACCTCAATTACACTGGCATCTGGATTAGGAATTGGCGTTCTATTCTCCTCAATCTCTGTACTGTTAATACAGGGTAGTCTTACCCTTCTTGGCAGAAGTTTACAATTTTTAACAGCACCTGCTTACATAAATAACTTAACTGCAACGGGCGGATTATTGATTGTTGCAATCAGCCTTGAGCTTATAGGAGTAAAGAAATTAAAAATTATTAATTTGTTACCGTCACTTATTTACGCGCCGCTGCTTGTGTTCCTAAAAACAATTATTTTTTAAAATCAACAATACTTGTGGATACAAAAAACCCTTTTTACAAAAGCGTCATAAAAATCAACTGAATATATGTTGCTGTCAGCATTGAAAAAAACTTATCCACAGTAAGATGTGGATAGTGTGGATAAGTGAATCTAATTAATTTTTCTTTACAAATTTATTTTAATGCGGATCTTATTTTAATTGTGAGGAAACTTTTTCAATTGCTTTTCTTACGGTCTCCTCATCCGCAAGATAGTAGTGTTTCAAAGGTTTAATTTCTTCATCAAACTCGTACACAAGAGGAATGCCAGTAGGAATATTTAGGTGTGGTATTTCATCATCAGAAATATTATCAATATACTTTACAAGGGCTCTAAGACTATTTCCATGAGCCGAAATTAAGAGTTTTTTATTTTGTTTTAAAAGGGGGATAATGGTGCCTTCCCAGTAAGGAATAACTCTTTCTACGGTATCTTTCAAGGATTCAGTAAGCGGAATGCAATTTTTATCGAGTTCTTTGTATTTTGCTTCAAAAGCAGGATTTCTTGGGTCATCTGAAGTAAGAGACGGAGGAGGAACAGTGTAACTTCTTCTCCAAAGATTGACCTGTTCTTCACTAAATTTCTTAGCAGTTTCTGCTTTGTTTAACCCTTGAAGGGCTCCATAATGCCTTTCATTTAATCTCCAGCTCTTGAATTCGGGCAACCACATCATATCAAGATCTTCAAGTACAATCCACAAAGTCTTAATAGATCTTTTTAAATAAGAAGTGAATGTTAAATCAAAAGCATACCTATCCTTCTTGAGAAGTTCTGCTGCAAAATGAGCTTCAGAAACGCCTCTTTCCGACAAGTCAACATCAGTCCAGCCAGTAAACCTATTTTCTTTATTCCATTCACTTTCACCATGTCTTAAAAGAACTAATTTAACCATTGCTATTGCCTCCTTCTCTCTTTTTAAGATAAAGTATAAGCATTTGTACATCAGAAGGCCTAATGCCTGTTATTCTAAGCGTCTGCCCTAAAGACCGAGGTCTTATAGTATTTAACCGTTCCCTTCCTTCTTTTGACAAAGATGGGACAGACGAATAATCAATATCTTCTGGAATCATAAAATTCTCATATTGAACAAATTCTTTTACTGCACTTTTCTCTCTTGCTATATATCCTGCATATTTTAACTCAACTTCAATTTCTTCGAGAACCTCGTCTGGATATTTTTTAAATTTGTCATCAAGCTTTTTTAGTTTATCTTTTGTAAAATCCTGCCGCTTTAACATATCGGCAACAAGCATTGGCTTGGAGATATCAGACACTCCAATTTGTTTTAACTTGTCGAGTATTTCTTTATTTGGATTAAGCGAAAGTTTTGCGATTAATTCTTTCACTTCATTTATCAAATACTCTTTTTCTTCAACTTTTTTCATCTTCCATTCTTCAACAACTCCTATTTCATAACCTCTCCTTGTGAGTCTTAAGTCTGCGTTATCTTCTCTTAAAATTAGCCTGTATTCGCAATGAGAAGGAGTAATTCTATAAGGTTCATATAATTCCTTGTTTATCAAATCATCCGACATTACACCAAGATAAGCATCGCTTCTCTTAAGTATAAAGGGCTCTTTGCCTTTAACCTTGAGGGCTGCATTTATACCTGCAAGTAGTCCTTGCCCCGCCGCTTCATCATACCCGGTAGTGCCATTAGGCTGACCTGCTATAAACAATCCTTCTATAAGTTTTGTCTCATAATTCATATTAAGCTGGGTTGGTATGATGTAATCATAATCTATCACATAGGCGGGCCTTATTATCTCGACATTTTCAAGCCCTGGTACTGTTTTTAAAACCTCAAGTTGCATATCATAAGGCATTGACATATACATTCCCTGCATATACATTTCATTTGTATCGAATCCTTCTTGTTCAAGGAAAAATTGGTGACGTGTTCTATCGGGAAACCATCTCACTTTTTCTTCCATAGAAGGACAAGTTCTTGGGCCTATTCTAACCATTATACCCATTACAGAAGGGGAAAGGTTTAAATATTTCCTCGTTACCTCAACGGTTTTTTCGTTGGTCCAACCAATATAAGAAGGAATTTGGTTATCGTAAATTTTCGGTACATTCCAAAAAGAAAAATGCAAAGGTACAAAATCACCAGGTTCTATTTTAAATTTTGAAAGATCTACAGTCCTTTTGTCTATTCGTGGAGTAGTACCTGTATTAAATCTTGACATTTTAAACCCCAACTCTTTGATTTGTTCAGATAAAGAAATAGATGGAGGCTCGCTCCACCTACCAGCTTCCATTGACCAGGTTGAAATATATATTCTCCCTCTAAGATAAGTCCCTGTGGTTAAAACAACCGCGTCTGCAAAAAACTTAGAACCATCTGCAACCTCAACCCCTTTTATTCTATCATTTTGCACAATTAACCTGGACACAATACCCTGTCTTAAATGTAAATTAGGTGCCTCTTCAACTCGTTTTTTCATTCCTAAAGAGTATTTCCATTTATCGCATTGAGCCCTCAAGCTCCACACAGCAGGTCCATGAGAAGTATTTAATAGTTTTATCTGGGTAAGCGTTTCATCGGTATTTAAGGCCATTGCTCCACCAAGCGCATCAATTTCTCTAACAATTTGTGCTTTGCCTGGACCTCCAATTGCAGGATTGCAGGGCATCCAGCCGATACTATCGTTATCAATGGTTATAAGAAGAGTACTCGCACCCATTCTTGAAGAAGCAAGAGATGCTTCGACTCCTGCATGTCCTCCACCAACAACAATTATATCAAACCTGTTCATAAATGATATTATATATGATTTTTAAGACTTTTAAAATTTGGATTTTGAATCGATTTTTTATTTTGTTCTTATTATAACTTTTATCGATATCGCATATAATATATTCATGGAAAAAGAAGGCTTTACAATTTTAAGAAAAAATGGATTGAAGCTAACAAAAGCAAGAATGGAAATTTACGCATTCCTTAAGGACACTGTTTCTCACCCTT
>MNXV01000077.1:3430-14329 GCA_001871575.1 Caldisericum sp. CG2_30_36_11 | reverse complement strand
AATCCAATAAGATTTAATATAGATAACGTTGACAAGAATTGCGCTTTAGATTTTTTTAAGTTTGTTGAAAAGCCAACACTTTTGATTTTTGGTGGTAGTAGTGGGGCAAGGAAAATAAATACTATTTTTTCGGATATAATTGAAAAATTGATATCAAAAATTAATATGCAAGTGATTTTCATAACTGGACCAAAACTTTTTAGTGAGGTGTTAAAAATAAGCGAAAAGTTTACCGAGAATTTAAGGGTTTTTCCCTACCTTGAGAGAATGGATTTAGCATATGCAGTTTCAGATTTTGCCGTTGCAAGAGGCGGTGCAATGACTTTAACTGAACTTGTAAAAAGTAAAGTTCCAGCAATTGTTATCCCTTATCCATACGCAAGGGATAATCATCAATTTAAAAATGCTTTATTTCTCCAGAACAAGGGCTGTGTAGATGTTATTGATGAGACAAAGCTTAATGAAGATTTATTATATCAAAAACTTATTTACTATTTTTCTCGTATTGATATACTTAAAAAAATGAAAGAAAATTGTTCTGATATTTTTCCTTTTAAAAGTGAACAAATTATATACAAAACCATAAAAGGGTCGTTTTATGGATAAAGTGCTTTTATTAGGCATAGGTGGTTCAGGCATGAGCAGGCTTGCTTTGCTCATGAAGGACTTTGGTTATGAAGTTTATGGGTTAGATTTGAAAGAAAATGATGTTATAAAAGACTTAAAAAGTAACAATATAAAGGTCGATATAGGGAAACGCTTCGATTACCTTGATGGAACTTTTAAACTAGTTGTCTATTCCTCAGCTTTCGTTGAAAATGATGTAAATTTGATAAAGGCTAAAAATCTTGGCATAAAAATTGAGAGAAGAGGCGAAACCCTTGCAAGGATTTCTAATGGTTTTAGTTCTGTGGTAGTTTCTGGAACCCATGGAAAAACTACTACTACAACTATGGTTGGGCATATATTTAACAAAAGTTTTAGAGTAAATGTATATATTGGTGGAGAAACAGAGTTTAAGAATTTTTATAAAGATGCACGATTTTTTGTAATTGAATCTGACGAAAGTGATGGGACATTTTTGTATTTTAATCCTTTTATTCTTATAATTACGAATATTGATAAAGACCATCTTAATTATTACAATTGGGACTTCGAAAATCTTGAAAAGGCTTTTTTAAATTTAGCTCAAAAGTCTCTTTATAAAATAGTTTCCATGGACGATGAAAATGCCTGTTCTGTTGCAAAGAATATTAAAAACAATATAATTTACTATAGTCTTGAAGACGTGAAAGCAGACATGTTTGGATATAATCTTAGGTTTTTAGAAAATGGCATAAGGTTTGATCTTAAATATCGCGATAATACTTATAAAGATATTTTTTTGAGAGCTTTTGGTGAACACAATGTCCTTAATGCTATGGCCTCACTAATTGCTTCTAATATTTCTGGGATAAGCATTAAAGATGGGATTAATTCAATAGCAACATTCAATTTACCAAAAAGAAGGATGGAGAAAAAGTGGGAAAAAGAAGGGATTTTGCTTATTGATGACCATGCTGACCACCCGACAGAAGTATGGGCTACACTTAGTGCATTAAAAAAACATTTTCCTGAAAGAAGAATTGTTTCGATATATCAACCTCATAGATATACGAGAGTCAGTGCGCTAAAAGAAAGAATTGCAGAGCCCTTTTACCTTTCGGATTTCATAATTTTAACAGACATTTTCGGAGCATTTGAAGAGCCAATCGAGGGTATTTCAGGAGAAAAAATCTATGATTGGGTAAAAATATTAAATCCTAAAAAAGAAGTTGTTTTTATAAAAGACAAAAGAGACATTCCAGGGTATTTAATAGGTAAGTTAAAAAGCGGTGATTTGCTTGTATTGCTTGGTCCTGGAGATATAGGGACAATATCAGGAGAAATTTTAGATGTCATTGAAAAATCAAAAATTTAACAAATCTATTGAGGTTTTAACAAAATCCATCCGTGGAGAAGTTTTGCTTGATGAACTTATGTCACGGCATACTTCCTTTAAAATTGGAGGCTCTGCTGAAATTTTTGTTAAACCTTATGATGCTGATGATTTGATAACGACACTAAGGTGGGCAAAGAATAATAAAATGCCTATTTTTGTGGTGGGAAATGGAACAAATATTATTGTTTCAGACTCTGGAATTGAAGGCGTCGTTATAAAAATTTCCGATACTTTTTCTAATATGATTTTTGATAGAAACGATGTTTTAGTTCAGGCAGGTGTTTCTCTTCAGAAATTATTAGAGGAAGGAATGAGAAGAAATCTTTGTGGAATGGAGTTTGCATGGGGTATTCCAGGTGCAATCGGTGGCTCAATAGCAATGAATGCGGGTAGCAACTCCCGGTTTCTCAGTACGAGAGTGAAATATGTTAATGTTGTTGATTATAATGGCTCAATTTTTAAATTGAATCATGATGAACTTAGGTTCGATTATCGATACAGCAGAATTCAAGATGAGAATTTAATTTTGCTTGATGCCCTTTTCGAACTCGAAAGTAAAGATTTTAAAGAAATCGAGAAAGAAAGAGAGACAAGCATAATAATAAGGCGAGAAAAACAGCCTATTAATTATCCGTGCGCAGGAAGTGTTTTTAAAAACCCACCTACTACATATGCCGGTCGTGTTCTTGACGAAGCAGGCTGTAAGGGTTTAAGGATAGGGGACGCACAGATATCCGAATTACATGCAAACTTTATAATTAACCTTGGTAATGCAACTGCCCATGATATTGTGTCTTTGATAAGAGATGCACAGGCGAGGGTTTATAAAGTTAAAGACCTGATACTTGAACTTGAGATAAAACTTGCTGGTAATTTTAGAGATATCAGGCTAATGGAAAAGAAAAAATGAAGGGAAAAGTTCTTGTTATTTATGGGGGATTATCAAAAGAGAGGGATATTTCTTTAAAAAGTGGTAAAGCCATCGCCGAAGCTTTAAAAAGGCGCAATTTTCAGGTAAAAGAGTTTGACTTTCAGGGGAAAATTGAACAGGTCATTGAAGAGTTTAAACCAGATGTAGCTTTTATAGCACTCCACGGAACTTTTGGTGAAGATGGCTCAATCCAGGGGGCTCTTGAAATATTGGGCGTTCCTTACACTGGTTCTTCTGTTCTTCAGAGTGCAATAAGCATGAACAAACTCTTTTCAAAATATCTTTTCAGAGAATTTAACATACCAACAGCCAGCTTTTTATATACAGAAGATTTAAATACTTCATATGAATATGCAAAATCGGTTATTCACTCTGAGAAAATGGTAATTAAACCAGTTGATCAAGGTTCTGCTATTGGCATAAGCATAATCCAAAATGAAGAACAGTTTAAAGAAGGGTTGCAGACTGCGTTCTCGTTTTCTCATGGAGTTATTATCGAAGAATTTATTCAAGGCAAAGAAATTACTGTTTCTATAATAGGCAACTCTAATAATGTTGTTGTTCTGCCCATAATTGAGATAATTCCAGCACACAATTTTTACGATTATTTCTCAAAATATACTCCTGGAATGTCCACACATATCATTCCAGCAAATATACCTGAAGAGGTAAGTGATTTAGCATCTAAGCTTGCCTATAAAGTTTATACTTCTTTTTCTTTGCGTGATTTTGCAAGGATTGATTTCATAGTTAGAGATGAAATGCCTTATGTTTTAGAAGTAAATACCATACCTGGAATGACCGAAACAAGTCTTATACCTGATGCTGCCAGGGCTTATGGGATGAGTTTTGATGATTTAACAGAATTTATTGTGGAGGAAGCTCTTAAAAGGAGAAAATGAAGAGATTTTTAATAATTTTAATTTTATTAATTATTATTTTTTTTGCATTCTCCCCTTTTCTTCCACAAAAATTTATAAATATAGATAGTAATGTGCCCTTGAAGGCTCAAGATATTTTTAAAGGTTTTGATGGTTTTTATTTTACTTACTTTACTAAAATACCAGTTGTTCTTCATAGAAAACTCCTACAAGTGGATGTCAGCTATGAAGAGAATGTTATTTATAACATAAAATTTGCGGATAGTATTCTCGGGATAACCAAAAATGGATACATAATTAATAAAACATTAAATGATGGGCCTTTAATTACTGCTAATTTTGAAAAAGAGAAATGGACTGATAATTTTAGCAATTTTTTTTTGATTCTTATGAACTATAATTATTTAAATCAAGTTAAGAGTTTGGAAATTTACGAAAAAAATATTGCATTTTTTGATAAAAAAGATATTCTTATTATAATGAGTAATGATAATCTTGAGGGGAATTTAGAGGAATATTTGAAAGTTTTGCAAGCGTTTTCTAAGAAAATTGAAGAAATTCAATCCATTGATTTAAGATATAATAATCAAGCAATAATTATTTGGAGAGAAAGGTGAGCGAAAGAATAATTGCAGGACTTGATTTAGGAAGTAGCAGTGTGAAATACTTAATTGCCGAAGAAGCAGATGGAAATGCTTCTATCATTGGAGTTGGAATTGTTCCCTCTAAGAGTATAAATAAAGGTTTCGTTGTTGATTTGAACAAAGCAAGTGACGCTATTGTCCAGGCAAAAAAACAAGCCGAGGCAATGTCTGGTAAAAAAGCTTCAACTGTTTACGTTACCGTTAGTGGCGCTCATATTTTTTCTGTTAACAACCGTGGAGTAATAGTAATCTCAAAAGATGGAAGAGAAATTGGCGCCGATGATATAAAAAGAGTTGAAGAATCTGCGAAAGTCCTTTTGTTGCAACCGAACCAGAAAATTATTCATATTTTGCCAAGGCAGTTTATAATTGATGGTCAAGGCGGAATACGAAATCCAATTGGTATGTCGGGTATTAAACTTGAAGAAGAAGTTCATATTGTTACAAGCTCATCTACTGCTTTGTACAATATTGGAAAATGTATTTCAATGGCTGAACTTGAACTTGGTTCATTTGTTCTCCAATCATTGGCATCGTCTTATTCAATACTTGGAGATCAGGAAAAAGATTTAGGGATTGCTCTTCTTGATATCGGTGCAGGAACAGGAGATCTCATATTATATGTTAATGGGAATATTGCACATACTACGGTACTACCGATTGGCGGTGAATACATAACAAAAGATATAGCTTTTGCATTGAGAATTTCTCTTGAGGAAGCAGAAAAAGTGAAGAAACAATATGGTTTTGTAATTACAAAGAAGGGAGATATTCCTTCGGGAGAGGTAGAAATAGAAAAAGTAAGCACTAATGAAAAGTTTTCTGTACCTTATACAGAGATTGGAGAAATTGTGACTTCAAGAGTGGATGAGATACTCGAAGGGATAAGACTAGAGCTTATGAAATCTGGCTTTTGGAGCTCAATTCCAGCAGGTATTGTGATTACTGGAGGATGCGCTTTACTCAAAGGTTTTGCAGAAAGAGCATCTGAAATACTTGAAATTCCCTCTCGTGTAGGTTTCCCGAAAAGCGATTTTGCTCTTTCAGATATTTTAAGCTCTCCTGAATATTCGGCTTCGGTAGGCCTTATAAGATATGCCATGGAAAACGAGAAGGTTGTGAGAAAAAGATCAGACCTCTGGAAAAGTCTCTCATGGCTTAAAGATATATTTGAATAGGAGGCGAAATTATTATAATGATAGATCCTTGGAAGGGCTCACAGGCAAGAATTAAAGTAATAGGGGTTGGCGGTGGAGGTGGGAATGCAGTCAATAGGATGATTGACGAAGGTATCCATGGAGTTGAATTTATATCCATTAACACCGATGTTCAAGTCCTTTCTTTGAATAAAGCAGACAGGAAGGTGCAAATAGGCCCTAAAACCACTGGAGGATTAGGCGCCGGCTCATTTCCTGAGATAGGAAAGAAATCTGCTGAAGAAAGCAAGGATGAATTAAGAAGGGTAATTGAAGGGGCTGATCTTATATTTATCACTGCAGGTATGGGAGGAGGAACGGGGACTGGCGCATCACCTCTTATTGCAAGCATAGCCAAAGAATTCGATATTTTAACCATTGCAGTTTTGACAAAACCCTTTAGTTTTGAAGGAAGAACAAGGATGAAGGTTGCTGAAGATGGTATAAAGGAAGTGGGGCCGAATGTCGACACTGTAATTGCAATTTCGAACGATAGGTTATTGAAAATTGTGGACAAAAAAACTCCTATAAATGATGCTTTTAAGATAGCAGATAATATTTTGCTTTACGCGGTTAAGAGTATTTCAGATCTTATAACTGTGCCCGGTCTCATAAATGTTGATTTTGCTGATGTTAAAACTACCCTGAAGGGAGCAGGATCTGCCTGGTTGGGTATAGGCACAGGTAAAGGAGAAAATAGAGCAGCTGATGCAGCAAGAAAGGCAGTATCAAGCCCGTTGCTTGAATTTTCTATTGAAGGAGCAGCCAGATTGTTATACAACATAACCGGTGGGACTGACCTTACTCTTGCAGAAATAAACGAAGCAACAATGGTTATAAGTGATTCTGTTTCGCCTGATGCTAATATTATTTTTGGAACCGCAATAGATGAAAATTTAGAAGACGAAATACATATATCTGTTATTGCTGCAGGTTTTAGCAGGAAGCCAGAGATTAAAAGACGTGAAAAATCATTGAATATAGAAGAAGCTTTTGACACTTCTGATTTTGAAATTCCTGCTTATATAAGAAAAAGAAATAAGTAGGTGGGGTTTTGCTTAAAAAATTGGTAAGTTTTTTTCTTGCTTTCTGTTCCGTGTTTTTTTTTATAACTTTTGGAAAACACTCAGTCGGTTTTATAAAATCAAACACTTTAAGTATTAAATCTGAAAATATTTCAAAGATATCTGTTGAAGAAGATGCAAAAGGTTTTTCTATTTTTGCAGGAGTACCAGTATATTCTCGCGCTGCCGGAAGAATAGCGTTCAAAGTTCAACCAGGTAGTTTTGTTGAGAAGGGAGCAATTGTAGGTATTTTAATGAACGGAGAAAGCCAGAATTTAATTGATTCTCCTGCCTCTGGTATTTTCTTAAATTACTCGCTTAGCAAATACGAAAATAAAATTGATGATGTTTTGCTTGATCCAAACAATGAGCCGAACCTTGTTAAAGACCGCTCTTATGTTGAATCAAATGGAATCATTGGGTCAGTAATTACTGACAATAATTTTTATGTTTGTTTAAAGGGCATTAAAGTCGGTGACTCTAAAAAATATTTAACTTTCCTTTTAAGCGATGGAATTTCAGAAACAATTGGAACTGTTGTTAGGATCGATGGAGACTACACATTTGTTCTCCTTAAAGATTATATAAATTATTTTTTGGGTAAGAGCGAATTTCGTGTTATAATAAACGCTTTGAAGGGGATAATCGTTGACAATAAAAATATTGTTAAAAAAAATGGCAAAAATGGTATTTTAATTGTTAATGGTAATAGAATTAGTTTTTTTGAAACAAAATTTATCCCCATAGATAAAAGCCACTCAGCAGCCGAAGTAAACAATTATGGTTCTTTGTTAGTTGTTGAAAATGGTCATTTTTTAGCTGAAAATGAAATCATCGGTGGATTTTAGTGTAACCTTTTCTAAAAAATTACGTTTATATGAATAAAGATAGAGAGAAAAAAATTTTATCAGAAATTTTGAACGGAGATGAGGTAGCTTTCGATGAATTTTATGAAGAGTATTTCCCCAAAGTGTATAAATATGCGTATAAAAGGGTCAAAAGCAGAGAGGTAGTGGAAGATTTGACTTCTGAAACGTTTATTAAAGTCTTAAAAGGATTACCTCATTTTGAAGTCAGGGAATACGGGGGATTGGATGTGTGGATCTATAAAATTGAAAGAAATGTTATCAGAGATTGGTTCAGAAGAAATATTGGGAAAGAAACTCTTCCTTTTGAAGAAGAATGGGAGAATAAATTTTTCCCTATATTGAACGATCCGTATGTTACAATGGAGGTTTCAGAAATAAGAGATTTTATTAGCAACGCTCTTGATGAAATTCCTGCACAATATAAAGAAATTATAAATTTAAGGTTTTTTGGAAGGAGAAGCTTAAAAGAAATTGCAATGATCCTTGGTAAAACTGAGGATAATGTAAAGGTGCTTCAGTTCAGGGCATTAAATGCTTTGAGGAACAGATTAAAGGAGAAGTTGGATGAAAAGTAAAGAAGTTATAATTCAAAATTTTCTGGACGAAATATTTAATGAAATCAGGCCAGACTTAAAAGATTTCAAAGGGAATGATGAACTTATTTCAATTATGGATATTGCACTGTTTTTAAAAAGTGATTCAGGGCCTTGTAATGAATATAAGGAAAACTTGAGAAAAGAAATTGTAAAATATCTTCCTTTAAGACATGAAGTAGAAAATAATAAATTTAGAATGAAATTTGTAATTGGGCTTGTATCTTCAATATTTATTCTTTTTGGTCTAACTTTTCCTTTCGGAGCGCCCGTAGATTTAAACAAATCTAAGGTAAACGATACAATCGTTTATCAAGGATATAATGTTGATAATTTGAAAAATAAAACACTCTTATATAATAGTGATTATGGATATGTGTTTTATTTCCATTATCCGAATTTTTTTGTATTTAGATAGGGGGTGAAGCCAGATTTAAAAACTGAAAAGAAAAATAAAAACTTTAAAACAAGGAGGTTTAAAGATGAAAAAGATTTTAGTTGTAGTGATTGCTTTATCAATGTTGTTAGGTTTATTTGCCGTGAGACCTGCTTCAGTTAATGCTGCAGGCTTTGGCGATGTTCCTGCAGGTTATTGGGCAAAAGATCAGATTGATTACCTTGTGGTCAAGGGTGTTATTGCAGGTTTTCCAGATGGGACATTCAAACCCGAAATCCCCGTAACAAGGGAGCAATTTGCAAAGATGGTTTGCGTTGCAAAAGGCATTAAGGAATACAAACCATCAAAGGGTACATTTAAGGACGTAAACTCAAGCCGCTGGTCTTATGGTTTTGTAGAAGCGGCAGCAAAAGCAGGTTATATTAAAGGTTATCCGGATGGTACTTTTGGCCCGGATAAGAATATTACAAGACAGGAGCTTGCTGTTCTCGGGGTAAGAGTTGTCGGGAAAGAGAGTCAGGCTTTGAACTTGAACAAAACTCTAGAACAGCCTATGGCAATGGCTAATGATGAACAAAAAGTTGCAACATGGGCATATGGCGCTGTAACCATAGCTTATAGCCCAAAAGTTCAAATGATGAACTATAGGAAAGGAAGATTGATAGCACCGCTTATTAGTGCTACTCGTGCTGAATGTGCAAATAGTATATATATGGTGATTGTTCCTCCAAAAGATACGCCGGTGTTGTCTTTTGCCGAATCTCAGGAACCAGGCGACCTTGCAGGTCAAGAATTTACAAATTTTGCAGTAGGTGTTGATTCTACTGCACTTATTTTTGATGGTGCGATTGGATTGGATGAAAGCCCTCCAGTTTTGTATCCAAGTATGATTAGGGAAATCCCCTCGCAGGAAAATGGTCTTTGGGTAGTTAAAGAAGTAGATGGAAAAGAAACAATGATAGTTACCTTCAGGCTCAGGAAAGGTCTTAAGTGGGCTGATGGTCAGCCAATTACCTCAAAGGATGCAAAATTTGGATGGGAAGTAAGGACTCATCCTGATGTTCCTATTACCTATAACGTTATGGATTTAAAAGTAGAAAAAGTAGAAACACCTGATGATTACACTGTTGTTTATTACTTTAAAGAAGCGGATTTAGAACCATATTATGTTATGTCCTTGATGTATCCCGAACATATTCTTCGTGAAAGGTTTGAAAAATCTCCAGGGGAACTGGCGAATGATCCTTATTGGGATAATCCAGTCGGAAGCGGGCCCTATAAGCTTACAAAATGGATAAAAGGTGAAAGACTTGAGTTTGAACCCAACACAAATTGGTACTACGGAGAACCTGTAGCGAAGAAAATTGTCCAGTATGTGATTCCGAATACTAATACGATTATGGCTAATTTGCTTGCCAAAAAAGTAGATATTGCCGTCAATACTGGTTCTTCAGCCCAACAGGCTAACATGATAAAAGAAAACATGAAGGGTAGTGTAGATGTCATATTTGTACCTTCAACATATCGTGAACAGATAACCTTGAATACAGAGGACCCGATTTTGTCTGATGTAAGAGTAAGAAAAGCTTTGGCTTATGCTACAGACAGAGATGAAATTAGTAAAGTTGTTTATCTTGGAACTTTTGGGCCTAGTTATGATTGGTTTGATAACCTGGCAATTTGGGATCGTTCAATAGTGACAATGTACCCATATAATCCTTCTAAAGCAAATACATTGTTGGAGGAAGCTGGATGGAAATTAGGAGCGGGCGGCTATAGATACAAGGATGGAGAAAAGCTTGAAATTACGTTTACAATTTCTCCAGAAAAGCCAGCAAGAGCAGCAACTGCAGAAGTGTTGACAAAACAGTGGAAACAAATAGGTGTATCCCTTAAAACTAAATCAATCTCCTGGGGCGTTGCAATGACGGAAACGGTTCCAATGGGTAACTTCCAGGCTACTGTTTTTGCCTGGGGAGGTGGCTCACCATTTGATCTAACGTCAGGAGCAACCCAAATTTACGACTCAAGTGAGATTCCTACAGAAGAAAACGATTATAATACGGGCAACTACAGTAGATGGAACAATCCTGATTATGATAAGGCAATTGAAGCTGCAAACAGGACTGTAAAAATGTCTGTGTTACTCCCTAATTTGAAAGAAGCAATGAAAATTTGGACTGACCAACTTCCTGCTATTTTCTTACTTGTTTGGGTAGACCATACTTATGTAGGTACCAACGTAATGTCATACAGACCATTCCCTTACAAGACCTGGACAAGCGATTTTCCGTTTACCTATAAACAATAAATAGTAAGGACTGAGAAAAATTGTGTTGTTTG
>MNXV01000077.1:1249-3407 GCA_001871575.1 Caldisericum sp. CG2_30_36_11 | reverse complement strand
CATTTTTGAATTCTTTTTGTAACGGAGGATAAAGTGCGAAATTATATAATTAGAAGATTGTTGCAATTAATACCGCTTTTGTTAATAATTTCCTTTTTTATCTTTATGACTCTTTCCCTGACTGGGAACAGCTTGAGATCACTTGTTGCTGGTAATCCAAGGATTACTCCCGAGATAATTCAAAAATTAGAAAGGATTTATGGCATGGATAAGCCTTTGCTAGTGAGATATTTTTATTGGCTAAAGGCCTTTGTCACGGGGCAGTGGGGATATTCAAGAGAATATCACGACTCTGTCCTATTCCTCATTAGAACAAGAATGTCTATTACTTTATCACTGATGGGTCTTTCATTTTTAATCTCAGTAGCTGTAGCTATACCAGTTGGTGTATATTCAGCACTGAAACAATATTCTTTTCTTGATTACGCTGCTACTGGTCTCGCCTTTTTTGGAATGGCAATGCCTGTTTTCTGGTTCGGGCTAATGCTAATGCTTTTGTTTGGTGTTAAACTTGGGTGGTTGCCTATTGGCGGGTATTCTACACAGGGAATGGACACAGCCAATATTTTTATGAGGTTTTTAGACCATCTTAAATATCTTATTATGCCTGCAATAGTTTTAGGTTTGCAGGGAATGGCATCTTGGACCAGATATACAAGATCGTCCTTGTTGGAGGTTCTCAGGATGGATTATGTCAGGACAGCGCGTGCTAAGGGCTTGCCCGAAAGAACAGTAATATACAAGCATGCATTAAGGAATGCTTTAATCCCGGTCATAACTCTTCTTATGCTTTCCATTCCGGGACTATTTGGGGGTGCTGTTCTAACTGAGACGGTTTTTTCGATGTTTGGTATTGGAAGGTTACTTTATACTGCAATATTAAACTCCGATACATTTCTGGCTATGAGTACTTTAATGGTGCTTGCTATCCTTGTTGTAATTTGTAATTTTGCAGCAGATTTACTTTATGCTATAGTAGATCCACGAATAAAGTACAGTTAAGGAGGGCTTATGGGTGCATTTGAAACTGAAGTTCAACTCGCAGAATCAAAACCAGAAACTTATTTTTCAATGGTTATTAAAAGATTTTTAAAACATAAATTAGCAATTATTGGATTAGTAGCTATTGTTTCTATTGTGATTTTTTGTTTTGTTCTTCCTTTGTTTTTCAAGTATGAGTCTACTTATAGTGATTTTTCTTACTTATATGGTCCTCCGAATTCTCAACATTTGTTTGGTACTGATAATTTAGGTCACGATTTTTTCACAAGATTGATGTATGGAGGGAGAATTTCTTTGATTGTTGGTTTTTCAGCCGCCTTCCTTCCTGTTATATTTGGAGTTATAATTGGGGCATATGCTGGATATTATGGAGGAATACTCGATAACATTTTGATGAGAATTACAGATGCTTTTCTGTCTGTTCCTGCTTTCCCAATTTATATGGCTCTTGCAAAGCTAATGGGGCAGGGAGTTCTTAATATCATTCTGGTTTTTTCCTTTTTAGGATGGATGATGGATGCAAGGATAGTCAGAGGAATGTATCTATCTTTGAAGGAAACCGAATACACTGAAGCTGCTAAGGCTATAGGGGTAGGTAATGCAAGGATTATTTTCAGGCATCTTTTGCCAAATTCAATGGCCCCCATCTTAGTTTCTGTTACGTTAACTGTCGGAGGCGCTATTTTATCTGAAGCCGGCTTAAGTTTCCTCGGGTTAGGCGTGCCATCTTCTACGCCTACATGGGGCAACATGCTCACTAATGCTCAGCAGGACATTTTCATTGCACCTCGTTTAGTCATGTGGCCAGGTATAATGATATTTTTAACGGTACTTTGTTTTAACTTTCTTGGCGATGGACTCCGCGATGCAATGGATCCAAAGCTTTACAGGTAGGTGAAAAATGGAAAAGAATGATTCTATTCTGGAAGTGAGAGATTTAAAGACTTATTTTTTTACTGACGATGGAGTAGTTGAAGCTGTTGATGGAGTTAGTTTTACGATTAAACGTGGTGAGGTCCTCGGATTGGTTGGGGAAAGTGGTTGCGGAAAAAGTGTAGCTTCGCTTTCTATAATGCGCCTTATAGATAAACCTGGGAAAATTGTTGGAGGAGAAGTTATATTTAAAGGAGAAAACTTACTTAAAAAAACTGAGGAA
>MNXV01000077.1:1144-1236 GCA_001871575.1 Caldisericum sp. CG2_30_36_11 | reverse complement strand
TCAGGGGTTCTGAAATTGCCATGATTTTTCAGGAACCTATGACTTCTCTTAACCCTGTTTTCACGATTGGCAATCAAATAATAGAAGCAATA
>MNXV01000077.1:0-1046 GCA_001871575.1 Caldisericum sp. CG2_30_36_11 | reverse complement strand
ATATCCGCATGAATTAAGCGGTGGTATGAGACAAAGGGCTATGATTGCAATGGCAATATCGTGCAATCCCGACCTCCTTATTTCTGATGAGGCAACGACAGCTCTTGACGTAACAATTCAGGCCCAGATTCTTGAACTGATGAAAGACCTGCAGAAAAAAATAGGAATGGCAGTGCTTTTTATTACTCATGATCTTGCTCTTGTTGCAGAAATGGCAAACAACATAGCAGTTACATACACGGGGAAAATTGTAGAGTACTCAGATGCAAGAAGTGTTTTTAAGAATCCAAAGCATCCTTATACTTATGGTTTATTACGCTCGGTTCCAAATTTGCTTTCTGAAGAAACTAAAGTCGAACTCCCTGCAATTGAAGGAATGGTGCCGAGTCCTTATCATATGCCACAGGGGTGTCATTTCAATCCTAGGTGTCCATTTGCAACCGAAATTTGCAGAAAAGAGATGCCAGAGCTTAATGAGCTTGAACCGCACCATCTTGTAAGATGTTTTCACCCCGTGGAAGTTTCCAAGGAGGCCGTATGAAAAAGTTAATTGACATCCAGAACCTTACAAAATTCTTTCCTGTCTTAGGAGGAGTTTTTAGCAGGCCTGTTGGTTGGGTGAAGGCTGTTGATGATGTTTCATTTCATATTTATGAAGGTGAAACATTTTCTCTTGTTGGTGAGACTGGCAGTGGAAAAACAACTACTGGTAAAACTGTTCTTAGATTAATAGAGCCCACAAAAGGAAAAATTATTTTTGATGGGAAAGATGTAACGAGCATACCTTTATCTGAAATGAGGCCCTTGAGAAGAAGTATGCAGATTATTTTCCAGGACCCTTATGGTTCATTAAACCCCAGGTTACCAGTAGGAGAAATTATTAGAGAGCCACTCCTTGTTCACAAGGTTGGCACCAAGAAGGAGCAAGAAGAAAGAGTCGTTGAGATTATGAAACTTGTTGGCTTAAGCCCTGAATATCTTCACCGTTACCCTCACGAATTTTCAGGTGGGCAGAGGCAGAGAATAGGTATTGCAAGAGCAGTAGC
>MNXV01000086.1 GCA_001871575.1 Caldisericum sp. CG2_30_36_11 | reverse complement strand
TTTTATATTTATCACTCTACTATCGCCAGTAATTACTTCGCTAACTACATTATCTTTGTTTTTCTCTTTATCAATCAGTTCTCTTGCTTTCTGTGCCACATCTGGATTTAAATCTATTCCTATTCCGTTTCTTCCTAATCTTCTGCACTCAATTAATGTTGTCCCACTTCCAACAAATGTATCTAAAACCCAATCCCCTTTTTTAGTATATCTCATCATCATTTGATGAGGAATCTGTGGAATAAAGTTACCCCAATACCAACCAATGTGAGCACCAGAATTATCCCTTTTATCTAATATCCAAAGACTGTCTGTTATAATTTCATCATACTCTTTCCAACGGGAAAGATTTATATCATTAATCTTGCTGGTCTTTATCTTTTCGACTCCATTTTTTAATCTCTCCAGATAATATTTTGCTCTTTCAAGCGTTTGTGCTTCTAAAATCTGACTTAGCTCAGAAATTAAAACATCTCGTCGTAAAGAGGCTGTATCTCCATTAGCATCAATATTTAATATACCCTCCTGATCTTTTTTATGATTAGTTATAGTGTCTTTTAAGATGAATACTCTATTCTTGATAGAACTTATGTCATTTATATTAACAATTTCAGATAAAATCTCAATAAATTTTTCTTTGTTTAAAATCACAGCGCCATAAGTAAGCGGAATAGCTTCTAAATTTTCTAATGTTAATTGTATAGTATTGTTATTCTTCATATTTTTCATTCCTTAATTCATTTTGAAACCGCATTTCCCCTAACGGTTTGTAGCTAAAAGAAGTTGGCGAAGGCAATTTTGGCGAAGCGTAGCGAAGCCTTTTATCCGCTGTTAGACGAAGTTTATTAATCCTCATTTGTCTCAGATTTCTTTTTATGTTTAGCACTGCCATGTCCTTTATGTTTTGAAAGTGGTTCTTCGCATTTATGTATTATTTCGCCAGTAGTCTTGTCTTTTATTATTTCCCTATAAGAATCATTTTTTCGATCAATCTTTGTTTCTTTATCACACCATTTCCCGGATTTTCTATAAAGATCATCTCCAGAAACAGATTCCTGAAAAGGTTTCTTAGCACCATTCTCTTTTGCTTTTAATCCAATCTGTTCATAACTTTGCGCTTCATCTTCAAGTTTTAATTCTATAATCTTTTCTTTACTGCCACAGTTTGGACAAAAGTCATCATCCTCGGACAATTCTCGGCCGCAATTCTTACAATATATTTTCTTCACTATTTCCTCGATAAATTTCGCCTAACTTAGATATAGGCAAATAAGTTCGTATATAAACCACTTTGTTTAAAATATTCATGCCGTTCCTCCTTTCGCCTAATCAAGCATTACTGCCTAAATGTAAAAATACGTTCTCAATATTAATTATTGCTAAATTGAAGTCTTTGTCAATCTTAACCAAAAATGCTTTAATTATTTTTTAATCCTTCTTTAATGCATTTTCCCAACTGTTCGTCATTTTGCAAAAAGGATTCTTTTATAAATGACTCTACTGACTGGAATGCTTCTTCCTTCTCTTCGGCCGGATATTTCTCTTTGTTTTTATGTATGCGCTTGCTTCCCCGAGGTCAATTTCCACTCCACTAAGCAAGGTTTTGAGTTTTCTACTCACACTATTAAAATTCGATAATGTCAGCATACTTCTCATATCCAATTGCCTTTGCCAGACGGATGGATGCCTCATTTTTAAAACTGCACTCATAGATAGGTATCCGCTCAATATCAAGTATTGCCTTCGTCATTGCAGAAATCACTGCTTTACCATAACCTCTTCTTCGGTACTCTGGGAGGGTATCAACACTTACTTCTTCTATTAAGCCTTGCATATGACCTATGGCTGGAGCTTCTGATACAGATACCAATCTTCCCTCTTGAAAAACTCCAAATGCTATACCATCCTTTATGTTTCGTTGAATATCCCTTACAAGATAATTAGAATCGTATTCAGGATATAAATCGAGTTTCATCTTGAGATAGAGTTCAATATCGGAATCCTGAAGTTTACGACATTCAGGAACCTGAAACAGTCGAAGGTGCACAGGGGTACAATATAGAACATGAACAAGTCCATCAGTTTCTTCTGAGCCGATAAGAGAGCCGATTTTCTTTCGCCACTCTAAAGTGTAAAGTTGACTTATTTCTGGTGCCTCTATAAGGATCTTCTTTAAAGACTCAAAAAGGTCTGGTCGTATAGAGATAACCGCTCTTTCTCTAAAAATCTGAACCCATATTGCTACTGTGTGACTCCATCCTACCTCGGGCTTTAGCCTTCGGTTACAGGAGACTGGGATAGTTTGGCCCTCCTCCAATTGTGAGATTGGGTAACAGAGATATATAGAAAAATATTGGTCTACAATTTCTTCTTTTGATCCAAGCATTTCTTAACCCCCATTGAACTCGACGGCGGATAACTCGTTTATACCTGACCTACTCAGATATACCAACATTTTTAGAGTATGTATGACATAGTTGCGCATACTGCTTCTTAACGACCATGTATTTTTATCTAATTGTTCTATTTTCATATTTTCACCTCTCAGTTACAAACGATGGTGTTCTTCATTGTTATTTTCGATTCCCATTACTTACCTCTTTTCTATATCATTTTTACAAGATACTGTAAGACTTTTTTCTGTCAAACTCTTTTTAGGGATTTTTACCCATTTTACTCTATTTTACTTCTTTCTTGACAGCCTCTATGAATTCTTTTGCAATATAAATTCCATAGGTTGCATCATCTTTCATTGCCTCAACCTCAAGCCCATAAAGCATCGCATGCCTGCTCTCCCTGTAGCTATCAAGTGTATTTGCATATTCATTAAGTTGAGGATACTTTTCTTTAATGTAGGCAATCAAACAGACATGGCTCCGTTCCTTTATGCCGTCTCTGAAAAGTATCGCCCTTGCTGCATGGAACATTGCAGTGTAGACAGAGACAACAACCAGGTCATACATTTGATCCTTAACGCAGATGCAGGCGTTGGACAAATGCCTGTTAGCATTTACAATCTCTTTGTCCACGACACTCTTTGCAAATTTGTATTCCCGAAGTAATCCTTCTTCAAAACATTCTTTCAGGTTTAAGGTAGTTCGCTTCCATAAAGTATGATGTGGTCTTTCATTAACATTGTATAGAATGGATCGTTTTCCTTTTTCATCTTTAACCATTTGCCTATACTAAAAATTTCAATATTTATATCTCTTCCAATTGCTTTTTCTATATCGTGCAAGGGCTGTTTTTTCTTTTTGGAAGTTATCACAAGGATATCAATATCGCTTTCTTCGTTGAACTCGCCTGTTGCAAAGCTTCCATATAAAGCAATGGAGGTTGGCTTATCAAATGTTTCTGTAATTTTGTTAACGAGTCTTGTTTCATGTATCGTGAATAGACCTATAAAACGTTTTAATTCATTTGTAAGATAGTTATTTGCAAGTCTATAGTAGTGTGCCTGCCCTGAACTTCGTTTCTCTAAAATCTCTAATTTCAAAAGTTCTCTTAATGTTTTACTGCATATGCCAGGGCTCAAGTCCAACTTCTTTGCAATTTCTTTTACGTAAACCTCTTTTGAAGTGTTCAATGCAAAGTAATGCAAAATTTTCCATGAGGCATACTTATCGAACAGTTCAACCATGTGAACCACCGTTCATTAAAGTGAACGCCAGTTCAATATATTGAACGTATTTAACGAGTGTTGATTTTACAACTATCTCCATGCTAAATTATATACAATAAATTGTTTATATTCAAATGCAAAGAATTGAATCGGTGTATTACATAAAAATCTATCGAAAATTTAAAAGTGATGTTATTAAACTTCATAGAATCGCAGAGACAGCGATTACAAAGGAGGAACCTGCTAAAAAGGAATGCAGGTTTATTCTTTTGTAATCCGTGCTCTTTTTCAATGGATTCCAAAAGAGTAAAGAAAATTAAATAAGGCAACACGTCCTGCAATTCTATTTAGTTTTGCTTGCTTTCTTTTTGATATTCCGCATAAGAATATGCAAGAAGGTATACCGTAGAAACAATAATCGGGATAAGAATAAAGTACATTGAATATCTTGCAAAGAAAGCTCCAATTATAGAAATAATTCCGCAGAGCTTGAAAAGAAGCGCGCCTATTCTATGGGTTTTATCCCAAACAGCATCTGAGCTAAGAGTCCATGGAGTACGTATTCCTATAAACCAGTTTCTTTTTGCTTTTTCAAGCAAAATTCCAACAAAGTAGAACAATGCACCTGTTATAATCGGTATAAAAACGTTGATGTTTAGTTTTGTCCCGATACTCCAAAGAAGCGTATGAACTTGCATAAACAGCATAAATATTAAAAATGCCACCACAAATTCATAGTAATATCCCTTAAACTTTTTAATGTTTTCTTTCAAAGGGTCAATTTTTGGAATTAAGAGGAAAAGTACAACAACCCCAAGCATTATAAAAGGAAGAGTGAATGTTCCTCCAAACTTAGACATGTAGTCATCAACTTCTCCCTGTAAGTTCCAGTGAGACGGAACCTTTTCTGGAAGGCGCGGATAAAAAGCGATACTCATAATGAATATCGCAGCCAGAAGTGCCCAGATAATACCAATTAAAATTTTCTCTTTCTTCATTGATTTCCTCCTTTTTTATTTTTTCATCTTTGGCACTTTTAAGAAAGCAAGCAAAACAGTTAATAAGGCTAATATCATGCAAGCTGCAAATATTAGTTTATCGTTTACTGCAAAGCCTAAGTTTTTAAGGATTAAATAAATTTGCATAATTGGTAGAATTGCAACAACTGGAAGTAATACTTCATATGTATATTCTCTGTCTTTTCCTTTTGAAAATAACGGGATTAGAGCAATACTCGAGAATATGAGTTGAGGACCAAAAAGTCCCCAGAATTTTCCCGCATAGCCATTTGGATTAAATTGAATGTCCCAGTGTATTGCAATAATTTGCGGCAAACGAGGATAAAACACAATACAAATAATAAACGATGCAATTACGATTGACCAAACAAGAGATTCAGCAATATTTTTCGCACTTTTTCTTTCCGCTGTACTTATTTCTGCTTGCCTCGAAACATTTTCAATTTCAATGCTGAGATGCTTTCCTAACGAACTTATGAAGCCTTCCTTATCTTTTGGAGATATACCATACTTCTTCTTGAGAGTTTTAATTAAGATTACATCCTTAAGTACATGTGTAGAATACATCCTTACAATTCCCTCATCTGAATACATAACGTCAAAGAGAGCAACTCCAGGCATTCGAAAACTTGAAAGCACATTAAATGAAAGGTCTTTTGCTAAAATATCAACTATATGGTTGTATGGAATTCGCTCTTTCCGCGGCCCTAAAACAATGAGAAGTTCTGCTTCGTGCAATTCATACCGCATACGTGGAATTGCAAAGATAGCAATAATAATAAGGGTCGCTAATGATAAGAATACTATAAAAAGTGGAGCAAGAATAAGTATTAAGCCAGGAGCAATTGGCTCACCATTGAGTGAATTTAAAATTCCTACGGGCGCAACAATAAGAATTATCAGCATACATATGAGGCTCACATAAGTAATCGGTTTAACGTCCGCATAAAACACTTCACAATTGCTTTTATCCATTTTATTCTCTTTCTTCAAACAAAAAATTTTTCATTTTTTACAAACTCCGGATTCAGTCTTCTAAAAGATATCTCCCTCTTATTTCGGCTTTACCTGCATAATTTTTGTCTTCACCGTTTTCAATTCCCATGCCAAGCCTCCTAAAAGTTTTTCTTTTGTTTGCCAGTGAATTTAGGAAAGTTGTACTTGTGTCTTATCCTTTTTTATTAAATACACAAAAAGTCCCAAAAGGATAACGGAAACTAACCCTGCGGCAAGTTCAACCCCCATCACACTGAACATATTTGACTGAGTAAGTCCTGCAAGGGTATCCACAAAACCATGAATCAAGGAAATTACAATGTAGGATATAAGGAATCTTTTTTTCTTTGAACCGTACATTATGAGCCCTGTGGTTGCAATGTGGAAAACAATTGCAATTAACCTTTCCACATAGGAAATGGCTGGAAGCGCTCCTATCCCATATTGCCAAATGGCGGGTAAAAGCAAAAAGCTCGCCTCCGTAATACCGAAGGCAAGCCCGCTTATAATACCTCCAAGGACTCTTTCTTCTCCAAGGAACGGAGGCAGAGCCTTGAATATTTCCTGGACAAATCCTGCAACCATGGCGAGAATTAAAATGAGAGCCCGGGTGGAAAGTGTAAGCTTAAGGGTAGGGTTATTAATAATCACGCTCTGTATGGGTATCTGTACATAAATTACTGAGGCAAAGCTAAAAATACCCAGCACAAAAACCGCAAGATTTCTTCTTGTAAAAATTCCCTTCAATTCCTACTTCCCTTGCAGCTTTGGTGAATTAAAATACAATCCTGATATTTTATAGGTACCTTCTATCTGTTCGAAGGAAATTGTGATTTTAACAGAGTCTTCCTGAGTAAATTTCGCGTCATAAACAACAGTAATATAGCTTCCTTTTTGAGTTGCAGAGACAAACTTCTTAGAATCTGGTACATAATCACCGACTTTTCCTTTGATCTGGCTGAGAAGACTTGAGAACTGCTCTTCTGGAATTCCCGTCTGCATGTCTTCGTTAAAATCAGAAGCAAACATAGAGTAGTCTTCATTGTTAAGCCCCAGAAGAACCTTTTCAGTCAAAGGATGAGCAAAACTCTTAACATCATCTTCAGTATAGCCCTTGCCTCCGCAACCAACAAGGATTAAACCAATTAAAATTACTGCAACTAAACTTAATATTTTTTTATGCATAATTAGCCTCCCTGCCTATAGTTTACCACTTTTCAAGCCAAATTCAAGGAGCTGAACGTGTTACTTGCAAACTTGACAAAAAATACAAAATATACTACACCTTTAAAAAGATATAGGAGGCGAAGTAAAATGAAAAAATCAAAATGGGCATTAGCCAGTTTAATGCTTGGAATTTTTTGATTTATCCAACTATTTGCAATAGAAAAAGGGTTGCTTGCTATAATTTTTGGAATTTTAGGTTTAACAGAAATTTCTCAGGAAAGAGATATCAAAGGAAAGGGATTAGCAATTGCTGGAATTATCCTGGGAATTGCTTTTATTATAATTAAAATTTTCATCAAAGGAGGGTTTTTTTTATTAAATCTTTATTAAGGGAATAATAAGAGGTCTCGTAAAGCCATATTTTGTCACCTTGCCCTGAATCAAGTAATGTCACCCTGAATTTATTTCAGGGTCAGGGTATTTCAGGGTCTTCCGACTTGTTGATTTTATTGGATGCTGAACTTGTTTCAGCATGATGTTTTATTCTTACTTCTTTGTATTCGTTACTCCTTTCCTACGAATATTTCCATACTTTTTCAGAGATCTCCGTACATTCTCTTGATAAATATTTCAAAACTTTACTCTTTTATATTTCACGTTCCTTTCAGTGAATTTACTTCTTTGTAATCTACGCTCTTTCTCGGTGGATTATCTTGTTATTTTTTCACTTGTTTTAAAATGACTTCTTTCGGCCTCTCTAATGCTTTCTTCTGTATCTCACAATGAATGGGAGGGTTCTACCATTTTTCTTCCTTTGTATTCTGCACTCCTTTCCGCAGAATAATACATTTGACTCTTTACTATGTAATTATTTTTTTGAAAACAGACACCTCCGGATTTCATAACGGTTTGCTTATTTCTTTTTAGCGATAAATAAGAGGTGATTCCCAATTCCCAACAATTCAGGTTTTGTACAAATTTTAATCCCTAATTTTTTCAGTTTTGCCCATTTTTTAGGTTCATAAAATTGTTCTTTGTCAACAGTATCTATTATTGTTGGTGTTGATGCAATTTCTAAAACTTCACAACCATTTTCCTCTAAAAGTTGCTTCATTTCATCTATATCATAAACATGAGTTCTCGGACCCATGCCACAATAAGTTTCATGAGTTTTATTGATACGTATTGCTTCTTCCAAATCACCATCCTTAAGATATTGCCTCATAGAACCATATTTAGAATCGCAGCCAATAACTAAAATTGAATTTTTCTTAGCAATTCTTACAAGTTCTTCCATGGCTTTGAATCTATTTTCAAGAACGTAAGAAATTGCATCTCCAACACATACCACAAAACTGAATTGTCTATCTTTAAATTGTTTTAAATCAGAGATGTCTCTCTCAAGAATATCAATTTTATTAGATAGTTTAGCATTTTTTACATTTTTAATGGCATGGTTAACAATTTCAGTAGAAATATCTATAAGAGTAACATGCTTGCATCTTTTTGCCATCATAATGGCATTGATACCTGTTCCACCGCCAGCATCTAAAACAACATCGGTTTTTTTAATATATTTCTTGATAAACTCCCTTGGAATTTCAGTTCTCAAAGAAGGTTTCTTTTCTTGCCTATCTTCTTCATCAGCAATCTCGTCATATCTTTTTTTGACTTTATCAGGATCGTATTTCATGGGGAATCACCTCGCTAATATTCAAGCACTTCCTCCTTCTCTTAAATATTAAATATAGAACCATTTTTAATTATAATAATATTACCAATATACTCGGTCTTATCATCACTTACTATAATACCATTACCATCATTGCATGCAAGTACTGTTGTATTAACCTTTTTTGTGTATTCAAGAACATCATTTTTAAATTCAGCACTCCATCGATTGAAATGAGGTAAAAATTCAAACTGGGTAAATCCAAGAGAAAAATATTCCTGTATATTTTCTAAAGTTTTAATCAATTCATCCGTATAAATTTTAAATAAGGCAATGCTTTTCCCTAATAAAACAGCACCTCCGCTTACGCCAACTATTGTGCCTCCGTTCTGTAGAAATTCTCTTAAAGTGTTTGCAAATTGGCGTCTTTTAATATTCATCAAAAAATGAACTGGGTCTCCTGCTGACAAATGAATAATATCGGCTTTTTCAATCTCATTTATTTTACTCTGATCATATTCATCATCAATATCAAAGAAGATGAGCTGATCTACGCCTAAAGACTTGTAAAATAATTTCTGATTGTTATAGTATTTCCTATCTTTATCTCCGCAAGAAGGAATATAAATAATTTTTGGATTTCTCTTTCCAACTATTGAAAACATACGTTTATGGATTTTTTCATTTTCGGCATAAATTTGATCACTATACAAAATAATGTTACTCATAAATATAACTTCAATAAATTATATAGAGCCATGGATGGTGGCTCTTTTGTGGCATTCGCCTAAAACATTCTCGAACAGGCACAGTGCCGAAGGCACGAAGCACAAATACACTAATAGTGAAAGCTACAAAACAAATTAATAATGATAATAAATATACCATGCTTGTCCTTCTCCCTTCTCAGGCAAAATAATCTCTACCCTTACTACAATAGGTGAACATACTTCTTTTAATGGTTTATTTGTTAACCCACTCATTATATAAGCAGGATAATATTCACCTTTTTTCTCGCCTTTAAAATATACCTTATGAGAAGTAAACTTTTTTATTTCCACTTTTTTGTCGTTAATCCAAATCCTTATATCTTCCTTTTTTAACTTGGGCGGAATTTCAGTACTGACTATTGCTGGAATAAAAAACACATTCCATACGTTCCAAAAAAACCAGGCTCTAAGTTCGTACAATTCAAGATTGCCACCAATATGTGGATTTATATCTAAATCTCCCTTTAGCTCGTCTCCCATAATCCAGGTTTCAAGCGTTGTCCTTCCATAGGTTGGGTCAGCGACAAAAATCTTTAGTCTCCTACCTTCTGGGCAATAAAGACTGAAATTACCTTCTTTATCAGATTTTACAATAATTTCATACTCAACAAAATCCTCTCGTGCTAACCACACATAACCGGATACAGGTTTTACATCGAAATTTCGAATTTTACCTCTTACCTTGTGAATTCTAATAGGTAAAGTGCATTCCTTTATCACTTCTTTACCTTTAACCCTTACCTTCACCTCTGATATTGACGGATCTTCGAACTTTTTGTCAAGAAAATACACTGAAAAGCAAGTCGATGTAACTTCTACTTTTTTATCTAACACAAAAGGAGTAAGCAATTGAATATCATATTCACCCCTGGGAAAATTAAACAATTCAATTTCTAAAAAGGGTTCATTTTCCATTTCGTATTTTCTTCCCCATGGGTCTATCAAAGTTTCCCCATGAAGTACAGGATTTGGATTAAGGAATGCTTTTATATTTTTCTCTTCCATTCTAACCCCCAGAGCTTGAAGCAATTTCAAATAAAAGTCTCATAGATAAAAAATTTAGTATGCTGTTATGCAGAGTGTGTGGCTCTACCGTTTTGTTTCTCATGGTCTCTTTTTATCATACCAGCAACTCTTTGGAAGCCAAATCTTTTATAGAAAGGCTCTAATTCTTCATCGCAACATATATCGATAGCATAATAGTTTTTTAACTTTTCAAGCATCAAATTAACAAGTTTTGTCCCTATACCTTTACCTTGATATTCTGGTAGAACCTCAAGTAACGGAATATAAGCATATAATATTTCATCAGATAAAGCATTTATAAAACCTACAACATTACCAGTGTCTTCGTCTATGGCAAGCATAACATATTCACTATTTTTTAATATTTCCAGATGTCTTTCTGGGGAAGGAAGATTTGGCCATCCTACAAAAAATCCCTTTAAATTTTCTGGTTTTATTTTATCAACTTCATCAGTATACCTTATAATATTACCACCTCACAATATTTATTATCACGTTAATAGAGACCCCCATTTCGCATAATACATTACGGATAAAAGAAGTTGCCTTCGGCAACTTAGGGAAATTTTTGATTTCCCTTTTATCCACTGTCAGATAACGTAGAATTAGAAGAAACTTCTTTCGACAGAACGGTAATCACATCTCTTATTGCCTTTCTTACTTTTTTATAATCAATTTCTGCCCAGGCCTCCAATAATGGAATAAAACGTTTATCTCCTGTAGCCTGTATTTTATTCAGAAGCAACAAAATCATCCCTCTGTTTCTATCTTTTAACTCTATCAAAAAGGTATAGTTTTCAGCACACAGCATGCCTTTAAGCTTTCCCAATAGCTCATCAGCATAGGTATTCTTTTCAATCTCCCAACCTTTTTCAGTAAACACCAACAAAGGTAATCGGTAATCATACCTAATTTCTAAATAATAATTCTCAATTAACCAATCTATTTTAGCTAAAATATCGTCTATTGGCAGCTTGTTGAAGTAACCATAAACAGGACTTTTGTCCAACTGTAATTCAAGAAGCCTATGCTCTTTTGAACCTTTCAATATCTTCGCAAGCAAATTTCGACCACCACGCATAATAAGATCATCTGCACCGCGTAAAATAGCTTTTATTTCATCAAAAGGTAATGCTTTAATCCCTTTTGAGTCCAATTGATAATGAACTCTTTTTACCTTTCTTCCACTCATAATTTAATCACCTGGCTTTAAAATGTACTTTGCAAATTGACACCTCAGAAGTCCTCCTACTTTTTAATTTTACCATCCTATACAATTTTGCAGGTGCTATTTATCTCCTATTGCAAGGTATCCTTTATCTATGCAAATTCCTCAGAAGTTTACCAGGGTCTTCAAATTTAACATCTTTCACATCAAAATACTCAGGGTCGAACTTTCTCCCAATCCATTCCATCATCTCTTTGTGTTGCTTGTGTTCGGGGTTTAAAATAGCCCTTAGAAAATCTGCATATCCCCCTATGCCCCCGCAGTCTTCTGGAGGACACGCTCTTTTTCCATCTATACATCTCGGATAATTTATACCTTCAACACTTTCAAGTATTGCTTCCAACTCTATTATGTGTACCCAGCCGTCACCAAAGTCGTAGATATAATATACTACTGGATTCTCATCTTTAAAGAAATCGGAAATGTTTAGTTCCCAATCGGGGATAAAATCTTCAGGATAATCCTCATTAGGAAGACCTATTTTTACATTTGTTCTGCTATTTGGGGGTTCTTTATGTGGGTCTTTTATATCAAATTCGTGGAGATGATAATTCATCCAGCCCATGGCATTTTGAATGGCAACATGCAGGTCCCAAAAAGTGTACGTTCCAGGCACCTGTATACGGCGCCAGATTGGTGGTTCTGCTCCCTTCAGTGAAATCTTAAATTGGTATACTTTCTCAAATTTCTTTTTCATCTTAAGACCTCCTCATTAAATTTCTTCTTCATTCAGTAGATACTCTTTCCATCTCCTTTCAAAATTCCCTACAGTTTCTCCAATTATTTTAAACACATCACCGTCAGCACAGTTTTTAACAATATTAAGTATCATCTTTCTCCCGTAAGTGCTTTCAATATATTTTACCACAGTCCAGCCATATTGATAGCAAAGTTCTACATCCTTTTGAATCTCCTCAATCTTAGGGATGTTGTTATTTCTAATTCCTTCTAAAGCAGGTGTTCTCACATCATCTTCATGTTTCCACTGTTCTGAAAGATAAACCGCAAGCCCTTCGCCCCACCATCTGGGCGATGCTTCTATATTTGGTGAAAGGTATTCTTCAAACATATGAACTACTTCATGGAAGATAAGCCTTTTGTATTCCTCGGGAGAATATTCATAGATTGAATCTTTCGAATATGCGGAAGGAGCAAGAAGAACCAAATCTGTGCGCTGGGGCTGGGCTATCCTGCCTGGGTTTGAAGGCGTTTCTATACCGACTCTGAGCAATTCTTTAACAAGACGATCGTACTCCTTCCTATTTGGTGCTAATATTGCTATAACAACCGGAAAACTCTTCTCCAAAAGAAAATATTTCGAGAAGAATTTGATTGCTCCTTTTAATGCAATAGATGTCTCTTTAACAAATTTTCTGTCTTTCTCGGTAAATCCTACTTTTATGTTCTCCTCGTTAAACCATAAATAACTTTCTATCATTTTTGATGTCCTCTTTATTCAAATTCGCCTTAATCCTCTGGAATCTTTTGAAAAGAGCAAAGGTTACAAAGGAGTAAACCTGCACTACTCATAAGCAGGTTTACAGTTTTGGGCTTTACAAATTGCAGAGCATTTGGACAAATGAAGTGTTCCATAAATTCTATGTTAAGCCGAAGCCGATGCAATACTACGCAAGTATGATAGCGCTTGCTCTTTAACATTCTCAAAAGATAAAGTAGCGATTTCCCTTATACTGTGTTCTTTCTCTAACCAACGGACGAATTCGTATCCAAGAAAATAACCTATTTGACTTTTCCCCTGGACATTGAGCCAATCCCCAAAGAAATCGTTAACAGGTAAGCCATTGTAAACTCGGCGTAGATATTCACCTGCTATCCATGCCTTGTGTTGTCTGCCCCATAATAGCCAGTTCTCATCCTGCGCTTCACGCCATGTTTTAACTTCTAAGATTAAGTGCTCACACCTTCCAGCAAAACCCTCGCTGTAGAGCAGAAACAGGGGATTTCGTTGATTCTTAGTAAAACTATCCCACTCATTCCGCCACCCCATGTGAACCAGATGACCAAGTTCATGAGCCGTCAATCCTCGTAGACTCTCTTTTCGCTGCCATTTTAACTCTGCAATTTTTTCTAACCCAAAGAGACAAGCGGGACCATTATTGTACTGCGTTGCCCAGCCTGCTCCACACCCAATGCCAACGTAGATGACAAAAGTAACATCGAAATCAAGCCTTAATACCTGAGAGGCTCGTTCGTAGACAGCACCACATACCTTGAATAGACTCTCCCTGGCTTCTTGCATTAACTGAAGATAGTCTGGCATCTTGGGAAAAACCTTATCCTTAGCAATTCCTCGCCAATCCAGACCATAATTTTTATAATCCTGCACTTGCTTTTCCAGTAATTCAGGATATCTTATCATATAGGAAGTCTGCCACAGCTCAATTTGTTGTGTTAGAGTTTTTGAGCAAGCAACACCCCAATAGCTCAAAAAATCGTCGAACGTATCTATAACTTCCCACATCGTAGATAACTCCTATCATAACCACCTAACATTTTATCTAACTTATATTCATACCTAAAGCAAGTTTGCGTATATTCCAAAACTAGGAGGATGTACAAAGCACTTTGTATATAAATCCCTTTATTCCCTTTATTCAAAGCATTCACTCCTTTGTAATCCGCACTCCTTCTTATACGATTTAATCTTTTGTAATCGTTACTCTTCTCATACGATTATTGCCAGATGAAAATGTTTATCAAGAATAAAGTTGGAGATACACTCAGATTAGGTATTATATTATTTCCTGTATTCATCCTCTAACAGGCTCATCATTATAAAGTCGGAGTATTTTCCATTATGGAAATATCCTTCTCTCTCTACCCCCTCTTTTTTAAATCCGATACTTTCCCAGAACTTCAAGGCTCTTTCATTAAAACCGACTACCCCTATTGCTAATCTGTGGAAGTTT
>MNXV01000003.1 GCA_001871575.1 Caldisericum sp. CG2_30_36_11 | reverse complement strand
AATTCCAGTTTTAATTGAAGCAATTGGAATACCGATTCTTTCAAGAGTTTGCAATTCACCTTCTGTAAATCCCCCTTCTGGACCTATGACTATCGAAGTGTTTTTAAATTCCTTAAATTTGGGAATTAAGTCTTTAAAATTTTCCTTCCCTTGAGGGTGTAGAGCAATAACAAAATTTTCTTCCGATACATTAAGTGCTTCCTCTAAATTTTTAGAGACTTTTATCTCTGGAAAGAAGCATACCTCAGACTGCTCTGCAACAGAAAGAGCAATTTTTTGAAACCTTGAAAGGTTCTTTTCAGTAATTATAAAATTACTCCTCTTTGCTCCAAAAAGAATAAAATTCCTTACAAAAATAGGGATGTTCAACCGTAAGACTTCCTCAAGTGAATTACGTTCTATTATAGATTGAACGAGAAAAATCTCAGGGAGGGGAAAATCAGGCGCAAAATTCTCCATAACCTGCAATAAAATCTTGTCAGGCAGTTTTTCTTTTACGAATACCTTATAAACAAATTTCTTTGAAAAAAGTCTGATCTCTTCCCCCTTATGGACTCTCAACACATTATTAAAGTGATGAAAAAGATCTCCTTTTTCAATAGTTATTTCCCTATCTTCTACATCTTTATCTATAAAAAATATCGGCATAAAAATATAATACAGAAGTTTACAAAAATTCATAAATACCTTCTTTATGCGATAAAAAATTCTTTAATCGAATAAGTTGTAAACTTGTAATAGAGTTTGACTCAATTTCAATAGCCTTTATACGAGAGAGTTCATTTCATTGACTAAGAAGAAACATTCTTTATAATGTTCGAGTATATGGAAAGAGAAAAACTTTTTCAGGAACTCAAAAAAAGAGTTAAAGAGGAAAGCATTATAAAGCACATGCTTGCAGTGGAAGCAATAATGAGAGCGCTTGCAAAAAAGTTCAACAAAGATGAAGGCGAACAAGGCGTTGCAGGATTGCTTCATGATATTGACTATGACCCTACAAAAGACAGTCCTAAACTGCACAGCATTGTTGGTGCTAAAATACTCGAAAAAATGGGTCCTGATGAAACTATAGTACAGGCAATTAAATCACGTAACGGAGCGCATGGAATACCAAGGCGAACACTAATTAAAAAAGCACTATACGCAGCAGACCCAGTCTCAGGACTTACAACAACCGGTGCAATCATAAAGGACAAAAAGTTTGAGAATGTTGATAAAGATTTTGTTCTCAAGAGATTTCAAGAAAAAAGATTTGCAAAAGGGGTAAACAGGGATCAAATCGATATATGTAAAGAGCTTGAGTTAAGTCTCAAGGAATTTGTAGAGATCGCCCTGAGCGCAATGAATGAAATACATAAGGAGCTCGGTCTATGAACACAACCGAAAGAGCGAAATTACTTTTAAAGAAAAACAAAATAGAAGAAGCCATAGAAACGTTAGAAGTATTCATAAAAGAAAATAAGAAAGAAAGAATAGGTGCCCATAGACTGCTTTCGCAATTGTATATGATGACTTCAAGCAAGGAGAAAGCCACTGCAACATTAAAAGAAGGTGTAAAGGACAACCCTGATAACCTCTGGCTTCAACTCATGCTTGGAGACCTCTTTTATTTTGACTTAAAAGATATAAACAGCGCAATTGAAATATACCAAAATCTACTTTCGCATTTCAAAAGGCCTGAAAGAAGCACAATGTCCCCTTATAGATATGTCCTGAAAAGGCTTTCCAATATTTACTATGAAATTGGAGAGTTCGAGAGAGCAAAAAAGCATTTCGAAATGTTCATTACTCTTGAACCCTCAGACTTCTATGCAAGCGATTTCAGAAAATTCACAGAAATATTAATAAAATTAGGATTTAAAGAAAGGGCAAAAGAAGTTATAAAAATTGGCGTTAAAACGCATCCTGGCGATTTGAGTCTTTTTAACTTTGCAAAAGAAAATTTCCAGAGGGAGCAGTTTGAATTTAGAGAAAAGCGAAAAAGAGGAGTTTTGGAAGGAGTAGAGAAAATTCCTATAAAGACAAACCTCATTAGAGAATTTGACGATATTTATAATACAATAGATAGCTACACAAAAACTATAAGAAAAGACGATGATATAATCACAATATCCTCGTGCGTTGCTGCAATGGCAGAGGGAAGAATGTACACAGTTGATACTATAATACCGTCTTTTCTTGCAAAATTTGTTTCAAGGTTTGTCTCCCAAAAGAGCGTTTCTTTTGGAGGGGCTGCGCCTCTCGCCAACCCTTATGCAATGGAAATCGCAATCCATGAATGTGGAAGCCTGAGAATTACTATTGCTGCTTTAGCAGGAGTAATAGGAAAAATATTCGGAAAAAAGGGTTGGTTTTATATGGTTGCAGGCTCACAGTCTGCACTCATCGACGACCCACCTGCTTCAATCCCTCCTTTTGATTATGCAGTTATCCCGGGGCCAGAAAATTCGTTTGAAATGTGCAATAAGATCAAGAAAAGAACAGGGTGTAGGGCTGCAGTAATTGACGCGAATGACTTAGGCGATGCCTGGGCAGTAGGATTTACAGATGGAATAGACAAAAGAAAACTTGAAATTGCTCTATCAGATAACCCTGCAGAAAACGAGGATCAAAGAACACCTATCGTAATTGTAAAAGGACTCTAAATTTTTTCGACTAAAACAACTGAAATAGAAGCAATACCTTCTTTCTTTCCTATAAATCCCATTCCCTCGTTTGTTTTTGCTTTAACATTTACGTTTTGAAAAGGCATTTTCAATATTGAAGCAATGGTTTCCCGCATCTTTTGGATGTAAGGAGCTAACTTTGGCTCTTCTGCAATGACAGTTGAATCAATATTAACAACCTTAAAGCCTTCGTTTAAAATCTTTTCGAACACGATTACGAGGAGTTTTTTGCTGTCTGTTCCTGCATACTCACCGTCACTATTAGGAAAAAGTGTACCAATATCCCTGAGTCCGCACGCGCCTAAAAGTGCATCAATAATTGAATGTATAAGTACATCTCCATCTGAATGGGCCAGAAGACCAAATTTATATGGAACTTCTATGCCCCCTATCATAAGGGGCTTTCCTTCAATAAATCTGTGAGAGTCAAAACCTATACCTATTTTTTCCGTTTTGTTAACGCTCCTTCTATAAATAAAAGGTCTAAAGGTGTTGTTATTTTTATATTTTCCTCAAGTCCTTTTACTATTCTAACCTTCCCTCCAGACATTTCAATAAGCATAGCTTCGTCAGTTATATTATCAAGAGAAAATTTATTATAAACTTTTTCAAGAGATGATTTTTTAAAAAGTTGAGGGGTTTGAATCTCAACGAGAAGATGACGAGGCAAAGTTCTTTTAACAAAATTTTCATTGTCCTTCTCTTTTATTGTGTATTTAACATCAATGCCTGGAATAACCCCATCAATATCGTCGCTGTATGAAGAAACAATCGACTGGATAAAATCGTCTGTAATTAATGGCCTTACAGCATCATGGATAAGGACAAACCCATACCTTGCAATTTTAACTCCTTCTCTTACGCTTTCAGCCCTTGTTTCTCCACCTTTTATGACCTTGACCTTTTTAAGATTGGCATATTCATTTCCATTTTTTAAATTATCCTCGTTAAGGACAACTATAACCTCTTTTATAAAAGAGCTTTTCAAAAATTGCTCAATAGAGTAATAAATTACTGGAATGTCTTTGATTTTAAGAAAAACTTTGCCAGAGCTTCCAAATCTCCTGCTTTTTCCCGCTCCAACGATAATGCCAGAAATTTCCATTAGAATATCAAGTTTTTTGCTTCTTCAATGTCGGATGCATAAATTATATTAATACCCTTACCATTGACTCGACTTTTAAAGAAGGAAGAAACAACAAATGTTTTAAAACCAAGCCTTTCGCCCTGTTTTATTTTCCTCTCTACACCAATAGTGGGACGTAACTCACCCCCAAGCCCAACTTCTCCCATAATAACAGTTTTTTCGGGAATGTTTTTATCAAGAACCGACGAAACTATCGCCATTGATAACGCACTGTCCATAGATCTGTCTTCTGTTTTGAAACCACCGATTGTATTTGCGTAAATGTCAAAGCCGCCGAGTTTCAACCTGAGCCTTTTTTCAAGGACAGCAACTATTAAGAGTAACCTGTTATATTCAATACCATTTGCCACTCTTCTCGGTATGGGAAAATATGTCGGAGTAACAAGCGCCTGTACTTCAAAGAAAATCGGCAAAGTACCTTCAAGGGAAGCGGTAATTGCAGAACCAATTGGTAAATTGCCATTCTGAGAAACAAATTCAATAGCAGGATCTTTAACCCCAACGAGCCCTTTCTCTTGCATCTCGAAAATACCTGCTTCATTTGTTGTCCCAAATCTGTTTTTAACGCTTCGAAAAAGGCGGGTAACATCATTCCGTGAGCCTTCAAGATAAAAGACTCCATCCACAATGTGCTCAACTGTTTTAGGTCCTGCAAGCGTCCCTTCCTTTGTCACGTGACCAACAAGAATCACAGACATGCCAGATTTCTTTGCAATTTGTGTAAAAATTCTCGTAGATTCTCTTACCTGATTTAATCCCCCGGGGGAGCCCTCGATATCCTGAGAGGTCATTGTTTGAATAGAATCTATCACGACAAGAAGGGGTTTCTCCTGATTTATAGTTACAATAATATTGTTTATGTCCTGCTCTGTAAAAACGTAGAGATTTTTCGAGGAAATGCCAAGTCTATCAGCCCTCATTTTAATCTGAGAGTAAGATTCCTCTCCTGAAACATACAAAACTTTCTCCTTTTGTGCAATTATCCCTGCTACCTGTAATAGTAATGTGGACTTTCCGATGCCTGGCTCACCCCCTATCAAAACAGATGACCCTCTTACAATGCCGCCACCAAGAACTCTATCAAACTCTTCTACGCCTGTTTTAATTCTATCCTGTAAAAAATCAGCGGTTTTCTCCTCAATTGGGATTGGCTTGGTCAATTCACTTTCTTCCACAAACTCAACTTCTTCAAAACTATCCCAGCTCCCACAGTTTGGGCACTTGCCAAGTTTTATAGGAGATCTATATCCACAAACTTTACAAACGTAACCTTTACTATTTTTCTTCATCCTCTTCCTTTTTCTTAAGCTGAGGGAAGAGCATCACTTCTCTAATTGAATCTTTCCCCGTGAGCAACATTACAAGCCTATCTATCCCAATACCAAGTCCGCCTGTCGGTGGAAGCCCATACTCCATAGCCTCGATATAATCCATATCCATTTCTTGAGTCTCTTCCTCGCCTTTATTTTTAGCTTCCATCTGCCCTTTAAATCTTTCGTACTGGTCTATAGGGTCATTAAGCTCAGAAAAAGCATTTGCAATTTCAAGCCCGCCAATAAATATTTCAAACCTATAAACCATGTGTGGGTCATTTTCAGTTCGTTTGGCAAGTGGCGAGATTTCCAGAGGAAAATCATATACAAAAGTTGGTTGAATAAAATTTATTTCAACTTTCTTATCAAATATTTCATTGATAACATTTCCAATAGTTAAAGGTTTCTCCATTTTTATACCAAGGCTACTCAATAGACCTCTTAAGTCGTCGCTGTTTCTTATGTCAGATATTGTAACTCCCGCATATTCCTTAAGCACATCATTAAACTGGATTCTTTTAAATGGAGGAGTAAAATCAATTTTCTGCTCTTTATATTCAACTACAGGGTTTTGCAAAACTGTATTTGCAACATAATAAATTAAATCTTCGGTAAGTTTCATCACATCGTTATAATCTGCATAAGCCCAATAAGCTTCAAGCATTGTAAATTCAGGATTATGCTTTGTAGAAATTCCTTCGTTCCTAAAATTTCTGTTTATTTCAAAAACTTTCTCAAAACCACCAATAATAAGCCTCTTTAGGTAAAGCTCAGGGGCAATTCTTAAATACATATCCTGGTCAAGTGCATTGTAATGAGTAATGAATGGCTTTGCAGACGCTCCTCCAGGAATTGCCTGGAACATTGGTGTTTCTACTTCGATAAATTCTTTTTGTAACAAAAAATTTCTTATCTCGTTAACTATTTTGCTTCTTTTAACAAAAAGCTCAAGTGTTTCTCTGTTAGAAATAAGGTCAAGATACCTTTTTCTATACCTCAATTCGGGGTCTTTTAAACCATGCCATTTTTCAGGCAGTGTCTTGATAGCTTTAGTAAGAAGCAGAAAATCCTTAACCTCAAGTGTAATTTCACCGGTATGGGTCTTAAAAAGTGCTCCTGTCGCCCCGATAAAATCTCCAATATCGATTACTTTTTTAAAAAATGTATATTTCTCTTCTCCAAGATTGTCCAGTCTGAAATAAAACTGCAAATCCCCACTAAAATCTCTCACCGTTACAAATGCCGCCTTACCATGTCCTCTTATAGCAATTATTCTGCCCTTTGCAGAAATTGTTTTTTCAGTTAAATTTTCGAAATTTTCCTTGATTGCCTTATTCGAAAGCTCTGTAATAAATCTCTTTCCAAAAGGATCTATGCCAGCGGATTTTAAATATAAGACAAGCTCTTTTCTAACCTTTTCGATTTCATTCAAGGACTCTTCATTCATTTTTTCCTCTTTCAATTTTCATAATCTTAAACCTTACTTTTCCTTTTGGGACAGTAATCTCAACAACATCTCCAATTTTGTGTCCCATTAACCCCTGACCAACGGGAGAAATCCATGATATTCTTGAATTATCAGGATCAGCTTCAAGAGGGCCTGTAATGTAATAGGTAACTTTTGTTTTTTTGTCAACGTTCCTTAGCTCGACTTTACAACCAACGTTAACTTTGTCTATTCCAACTTCTTTTTCATTGATTATTTCTGCTCTTGCAATTTGTGCTTCAATATCGGCTATTTCGCTTTCAAGAAATGCCTGTTCCTGTTTGGCCGAGTCATACTCAGCGTTCTCAGAAAGATCACCAAAGGTAATTGACTGTTTAATTTTTTCCGATATTTCGGCTCTCTTAATTGTTTTTAAATATTCAAGTCTTTTTACCAATTCTTCATAACCGTGCCTGGAAATAAGGATCTTCACATTTTGACTATCTTCTCTCATACTGCTGCCTCCTTAACTTCAAAAAAGGCCCGCAAGAGGCCCATTAATTCATCTTTTTTACCAACTTTATTCACTTTATCCCTGAGCGCTGCTACACCTCTCATTCCAAAAGTAAAAGACTGTATAAACTTCCGCATCTCTTTTATGGCGTTCTCTTCGCCTTTTTCATCTATTTCCATTTCTACGAGTTTTACTATTATATTCAATTTCTCACTTAATAAAAGTGACAGAGGGATTCCTGTATCAATAAATTGGATAGCAGATTTTATAAACCAGGGTTCACCAATACATGCCCTTCCAGCCATAACACCATCAACCCCAGTAATTTCAAACATATTTTTTACATCGGTTTCTTTAATGATACCGCCATTGCCAATTACTGGAACACTTACAGTTTCTTTGACTTGTCTTATACTTTCCCAGTCTTCCTTATCTTTTTTGAAACCATCTTCAACGGTGATTCCATGAATTATAATCGCATCTGCCCCTTCGCTTTCTATAATATGAGACAGTTCAAAGAGAACATTTTCTCCACTCGAAAATCCTTTTCTTAGTTTAACTGTTAACGGAATTTTAACTGCAGTTCTTACAGCTTGTACAATCTTTTTTACAAGTCCTGGATTCTTTAATAATGCGCTTCCAGCACCGCTGCTAACTATTTTATTAGCAGGGCAGCCCATGTTTATATCAATAATATCAAATCCCTTTTCTTCAAGATATGATGCAGCATAGGCAAGCTTATCAGGATCATTACCAAAAATCTGAGCAGAAACAGGTTTTTCATTTTCTTTAAATTTTATAAGTTCAAAAGTTTTGGCATCTTTGAAGAAGACACCCATACTGCTTATCATCTCGGTATAAACAAGTCCCGCTGTAAAATTTTTTACAAGTATTCTGAACGGTGAATCTGTAAACCCTGCTATTGGAGCAAGGACAATTGGAGGATCTATTGGGACATTCCCTATTTTAAAGCTTCTTAACATGTTCATAAATGCGATAAATGCCTCTTAAAGTAAGCAACTTATCAAACACCTCTATTCTTCTGGACACTCCTTCCATAATATGAGAAATACCGCCTGTTGCAACTACTTTCACTGGCTCTCCAAGCTCTCCTTCAATACTTTCTATCAGTCTATCTACAAGCCCGCCAAAACCAATAATAAGTCCAGATTGCATCTCCTCGGTAGTATTTTTGCCTATTGCACTTGAAGGTTTTAAAAGCTCAATCCTTGGAAGCTGAGATGTTCTTCTAAAAAGATTAGCCTGTGCTGTAAGGATTCCAATCGAAATTGGCCCTCCAATAAATCTTCTATCCTTTGTAATAACTGTAAATGAAGTAGCGGTTCCAAAATCAATTGCACAGGCATTCTCATTTGGAAACATATAGGCTGCCTCAAACATGTTGCAAATTCTATCTGTACCCGTAAATCCTGGCTCATCAACATCAAACTTTATTCCCAGATCCATATCAAAGCTTATAACAATGGCATCTCTCCTGATAAGTTTATGAGAGACAGCCCTGAAAATTGGCGCGAGCGGCGGGACCACAGACGATATAATAAAATCTTCTATTAAATTCTTTTCAATTTTTTCTTCCCGCATAAACTCGCTTATGAGAAGCTTATACTCGTCAGATGTTCTTCCACTATCTGTTGCAATTCTTAAAACGTTCACAACTTCGCCATTGTCTATAAAACCAACAACGATATTTGTATTACCCACGTCCAATCCAATAATCATTTTTTCCTCCATATTAAATTTTAACAATATAATTTTAAGCATTTTATCCATAAGTGAACTACCTACCACTTGTAGAAGTGGTGGCTTCCTGCTTCAACGAGGAGGTGCTTTTGGGGTGCATTGCTGCACGGTCATCCACAGAGCTCTTCTCCACAGGCGTGAATTCGGGCAGTTCCTGCCCTACTAATTGTTTTAGATGAGTAAGTCCTATTTCATACCCATTATCGCTTGAGTTTTCATCTCTATCATGGTGAGTACCGCACACAGGGCACGTCCACTCTCTTACGGACAGATCTTTAAGTAGAGGATTTTTGTATCCGCATATACTGCAGTTCTGGGTAGAAGCAAAGAATCTATCTTCTTTAATGAACTCTCTGCCGTACCAATCTGCTTTGTACTTAAGCATGTCAATGAACTTACTCCACGATACAGATGAAATTGCTTTTGCAAGATGATGATTTTTGAGCATTCCTTCTACATTAAGATCCTCTGCCACTATCACTTGGTTTTCGTGAATAACAACATAGGACAACTTATGTAGAAAATCCATTCTTTGGTCTGTGATTCTTTCATGTAACTTAGCTACTCTTTTTGCATATTTGATGTAATTCTTAGATTTCTTTGTCTTATCTCCTTTGCGTCGTGGATGCGCTTTTCTGTCTAACTGTCTCTGCAGCTTTTTTAGCATTTTCTCTGTTTTCTCTAAGTACTTAGGATTAGGTATGTGTAATCTTTTTTTGTCTATACCATTGCCTTGTGTAATTGTTGTAAAATCTTTTATTCCTACATCTATGCCACAGGCACTGTACACTGGTTTAAGTGGTTCAATGTTTTCGTGAACAAGGATAGAAACATAGTATCTTCCTGAGGGTTTCTTTCGAACTATAATAGATTTAACATGTCCTTCAAACTTTCTGTGAAATTTAACTTTGATTGGCATATCTAACTTTGGGATTTTGATTGTTCCTTCATCAAAGTCTATCTTGATGTTACCATTTACGCTATTAGTGGTGAAACTCTGTTCATATCTTTTCTTTTTGAAAGAAGGCTTTTCAAATCTTTTTGGATTACTAAAGTGATTTCTGAACGCTTTCTCTAAATGAAGTTGAGCGTTAGAAAGAGCAAGGGAATCAACTTCATACAGCCATGGATACTCTTCTTTGTATTGAGCAGGAGTTATTTGAGGAATATGTCCTGTTTCGTTTCTTGCATTCATTTTCTCATCAAGCATCTTATTCCAGACAAATCTGACGCAGCCAAATACCTTAGAAAGATATCCTTCCTGTTGTTTGTTAGGATATATGCGGTAACGATAGGCTTTAAGATGCATTGGACGATCTTCTTTCATATTCATATTATATATGAGAACTGCCAGCTGTCAAGCATTCATATCCCGCTTCTAGAAGTGGGAGAATTCTGCTTAGTGGAGGTTAAAAATACTCACCAAGTGAAATTTAGTTCATAAACCGCAATTACATTCATCCATCTATAAAGGCAAAGCCTTAAGCAGATAAAACTATCAACTCAATATTTTAATCTTCTCTCGAAATTGCTCCCTCGCCTAGAAGAGAAAGAGAGTTTTTTCATCAAGAGATATGTTAAAATAAGGGCTTAGGTAATTACATTTACTAAGAACAATTTTTCATATATAATATAAAAAGGAAAGGAGTAAAAAAATGAAGAGGAATATAAAAGAAGAAATTGTCGAAATAGGCAAAAGATTATACAACGCGAAACTGAACGGGGGGTATGGTGGAAATTTCTCGGTAAGAGACGAAGATTTCATTTATATTACACCATCAGGCCTACCAAAAGATAAGCTTGATTACACTGACATTGTAGTAATAGATTTTAAAGGAAATTTAGTTGAGGGCCAGGGGAAGCCATCTTCCGAAATTCTCTTTCACATATTAATATATAAAAAAAGAGAAGATGTAAATGCGATTATACATGCACATCCAGCATTTGCAACAGGATTCTCTATTGCACAAACCCCGATTGAAGATGGCATACATGAAGAATCCTGCATTGTTCTTGGAAAAGTTCCTGTGATTCCATATGAAGTAACTTCTTCAAAAGAACTTGCCGAAAAAGTGAGTGATGTTATTACTAATCATGATGCAGCTTTGCTTGCAAATCATGGAGCAATAGCCGTAGGAGAGGATCTTGAAAGAGCTTTCAGGAAAATAGAAGAGCTCGAACTGCTCTGCAAGATGATTACCGTAGCTACTATTATGGGTGGAGTAAAAAAAATATCTGAGGAAAAACTGGCATTGCTCCGTGAAACTATGATCAAAAGAGCAAAAAGAAACGATAAAGCTTAAAAAATTGTATTCTTACATTTAAAGAATACCTTGTACCTTTTAAATGGAACACTTAGCTCAGGACTTCATTCAGTAAATCAAGATGTTGCATAATAAGCCTCGTAATAAGAAAATTCTTTCTTACATGTTCTTTTCCGTTTCTCCCCAGTTCAATTGCAAGCTCTTTATCTTTAATAATCTCGATAACTTTCTTGGCAAAATTATCCGTGTCATCGGGCTTGAGCAGAAATCCTGTTTCTCCATCTTTTATCTGAAGAGTGATGCCTCCAATGTTTGAAGCTACAACTGGCCGTTCCTTCCACAGTGCTTCTGTTACTGTTAACCCGAAACCTTCTTTGATAGATTTCTGAATTATTACACTGGATGCTCTTTGAAGGACATTCACAAGTATATTGTTTTCACTTGTAATAAGTATTACATCGCCTTTTTCAATAAGCTTATCGGCTTTTCTTTTCACTCTTTCGTATATCTTGTATCCTTCAGGATCGTCTGTTGCCATACTCCCACACAGAATCAACCTTGCATCTACCTCTTCTTTAACCTTTTTGAAAACATCTATTACTCCCTCTGGATCTTTCCATTTATCAAATCTTGAAATTTGAGTTATAATCGGTTTATCCAGCAGAATATGAAACTTTTTCAAGTACTTTTCAATAGTTACCCGTGGTAACTCTACATTTTTAGGAGAAAGAGGGTCTATGGCAGGAGGAATAACCCTTTGATCAACGTAAAGGTCTTTATGCCTATAATTCTCCAGAGATATAACAACAATATCATATTGCAGTATAAAATTTTTAAGGAAATCCCACAATTTTTTATTCGGAGAGGTAAGATCTATGTGACATCTCCATATCCACGGTTGCCTTTTCTTATAAAATGTAATAAGAGGTAGTGGCTGCGGGTCGTGAATAATCACAACTTGATTTTGCCCTAATCTCGTATATGCAGAGAACTCTTCATTTGTCTTTAAATACAATTTCTTTTTCATCTCTGTAAAATGGATTTTTCCACCCTGTAGAGCGTTGTGAAATTTTTTTGTAATAGTAAAAAAATCTGGGTTTCCATGAAGGATTCTCCAATCCTCATCAATTCCTACATTATTTATTAAAGGGACCATGGAGGAAAGTATCTCTGCAACTCCACCGCCCATATAAGTTGAATTTATATCAAGAATGTTTTTGCCATAAAGCTTTCTTGCTTTTTTATAAATCTCCGCGATCGGGTAGTCTCCTACAATTCTTCTATAACTTTCAATATGAAGCATCGAAACCTCCTATTCTATAAAATTCTAACACCTTTTACGTAATTATACAAAAATAAAGAAACTCTCATGCTGTTACATAATATTTTGACTTGTAATAGAGAAATTCTTTTATTTTACAAAATTATGGGATAAAACATCAATATTAATGAGCATTAGGTGAGGTATTAGATGGTAAAAATCAAACAAATTATAGAAATAAATAATGGTAACAAAACCCTTTATTAATATGGGTTATCTGGCAAAATTAGCATTCAAAGAAGGATAGAACCAAACAACCATACACATTTAAAGACTATCAAGATAAAAGTTTTTTTGATATTTTATTCTGTCTTCTTATAAATTCTAACTCATCTACATATTTGAATTTGCCATTTTCTATAACGACATCGCCATTTATGATCGAGATGTCTACCGACTTTGCATCGCAAAGTACAAGTGCTGCCACAGGATCTGAAAGCGCTCCTGCAAATTCAAGTCTCTCCATATTAAAACCTATAATGTCGGCGGCTTTACCTTTTTCAATAGAACCTATTTCTTTTTCGAGTTTTAGTACCTTTGCTCCACCTGTCGTTCCCATTGAGAGTACATCGCGAGGTGTTATTGATTCGGCACCATTTGCAACTCTCTGCAAAAGCATGGCATTTCTAATCTCCTGGAGGAAATTACCCGTGTCGTTAGAGGAACTGCCATCAACTCCTAAACCTATTCTTATGCCAGTACTTTTCATCTTTACTACAGGCGAGATCCCTGAACCTAATCTCATATTCGAAGTAGGGCAGTGTGCCATACCAACATTAAAATCTGAAAGTTTTTTTATATCTGAATCATTCACGTGGACAAGATGGACAAACCAGACTCTTGAATTTAACCAGCCAAGTTTTTCCATATAGTCGACGGGCCTCAAACCTACCTTTGAAAGACAAAAATCATCCTCATCCTTCGTTTCAGCAAGATGCGTATGAAGAAGTAGATCGTATTTTTCAGCAAACTTAAGAGTTTCTTTCATAAGACTTTCAGTCACCGAAAAAGGCGAACAAGGAGCAAGTGCAACCCTTAACATTGAAAAAGGTTCGGGATTGTTATATTTTTTAACCACTCTTTCATAATCTCTTAATATTTCTTCCTCTTTTTGGACAACAGAATCCGGCGGCAGGCCTCCGTTTTTCCTTGAAAGAGACATACTTCCCCTGGTACCATAAAATCTCACCCTCGTTAATCTTGCCCCATTAACTTCACTGTCAAATAGCAAGGGACGGTTTTTTGGAAAGAGATAAAGATGATCAGTGGTTGTGGTAACTCCGCTTTTCATTAATTCAAGTATTGCAACAACAGAAGAAATATAAATGGCTTCTTCGTCTATATCCTTCCACTTTTCGTATAAAAACACAAGCCAGTCAAATAATTTTGCATTTTGAACTTCTTTTACAGACCTGAAAAGAGATTGGTAAAAATGATGATGAGTATTTATAAAGCCAGGCAAAATTAGCATTCCTTTCCCTGAGATTATTTCTCCTTCACCGATCTTGGGTGGTTTATCTGACCCTAAATCTTCAATAATGTTTTCGTTTATGAGAATCCAACCATTTCTAATTTCTTCAAGTTTCTCATTAAACGTGGCAATAAGGTCGATATCTTTAATAAGTTTCTTCATGAACTTTCTCCTTTAAAAGCTTGTAAACATATTCGCTAGTTGCAGGGATTTTGAAAATCCTTATACCAGTTGCAGCGTTAATTGCATTTGTTACAGCAGGGGCCGTAGCAACCATAACGGTTTCAGCAATACCCTTTGCTCTGAATGGACCTGTGTCTTCTGGATTAACCACTGGAATTGTCTCAACCTTTTGAGGTACATCTTTAGAAGTGGGAATTATATATGTCGAAAAATTAACTGTTTTAAAAATACCTTTATCTATAACAACATTTTCCATAAGTCCATAACCCATCCCCATAACAAAACCTCCTTCAACCTGCGCTTCGTATCCTTGTTTATTGATAACAACTCCTCCATCCACTGCTTCAGCACCTTCAAGTACTTTTGTGACCCCGGTTAGAGTGTTTACCTCTATATATGCAACATGTGCAGAAAAAGCAAAAATATGGTGAGGCAGCCCAAAAGCACCCTTAATTTTTATGTCAGCAATGGGCATCAAAAAGTAACCTTCAGTTTCAGGAAGTTTACATTCTGTTT
>MNXV01000004.1:6229-14695 GCA_001871575.1 Caldisericum sp. CG2_30_36_11 | reverse complement strand
CTCTTTTCCGGGTAGATATGATTGTAATCAAAAGCTGGTAATTGGCTTGCATAAATTCCTGCAGAAACAACCCGTCCGCCAGGGATAATTTTTTCAAGGGCATTAACCATTAATTCTCCGCTTGGAGCAAAAACAATTACAGAATTTAGTTTTTCATTCAGACCTTCTATTTTTCCTGACCATTTTGCGCCAAGTTCATATGCAAGTTCAAAATCTTTTTCCTTTCTTGCAACGACATAGGTGTCTATACCTTTATGTTTTGCAATCTGGAGCGTGATATGTGCAGAAGAACCAAGACCAAATAAACCTAACTTATCTCCTTGCTCTACTCTTGCTTCTGTAAATGCATAGTAGCCAATTACTCCTCCGCAAAGAAAAGGTGCAACTTCTTCATCTGTGTAATTTTCAGGGAGATGATAGATATAATTTTCGCTGATTGTGAAATATTCAGAGTATCCTCCATCGACGTCATATCCTGTGAAAAGTGCATTTTCGCATAGGTTTTCCTTATCATGTTTGCAGTAAAAACATGTCCCGCAGGTTTTATAAAGCCAGGGTACCCCAACGCGGTCATTAATTTTAAACTTCTGGACATTTTTTCCTATTTTTTCTATAAATCCTACAATCTGATGCCCCGGTATTAGAGGAAGTTTATGAACCGGTAAATCTCCTTCGATAATGTGCAAATCAGTCCTGCAAATTCCACAGGTGTTTACCTTAATTCTCACCTCATTGACTGATGGTTCGGGAGTTCGTATTTCCTTTAATTTTAAAGGCAAATTTTCAATTTTATCCTGATGATCAAGAATCATTGCTCTCATATTTTAATTATATCCCTTATTTATAATCTTTAAAGTTTTTTATTTGAAAATTGTTCAATATAATAAATCTAAGATGAAGATTTATGGATTAGTGGATTTAAAAACATTGTTCGTGCTTGATAGCTTTAAGTCAAATTTTGAAAATGCCGTAAACGCCTCTTACAAAGCAAGCGAAGATGGTGCCCTGAGCATCGTCATAAAAGGAAAATTACCCGATGCAATGAAAATTCGAACCTACCTTAAGGATAAGATGGACATCCCGGTCGGTATCTTTGTAAACAGCAAATTGCAGTACGAAAATGCTTTGAATGATGGAATAAGTTTAATATTTTCTGAAAGGAAATTTCCCAGGGCAAAAGAAGTCTTAATACCAGGGAATAAAAATTTTCTTTCAACGGAAGGGAACAACATCCTCATCGAAAATAAAAGGCTCCTTAAATTTTTTAAGGAAACTGTTGATTTTCTGCCTGAAATAGTATCTGCTGTTTCTTTCAGGCTCAGTCAATTAAATTACGATTGCTTTATAACGGAAGAAGTTCTTAGTGCTAAGAAAGGGCTCGAAATATCTAAATATTTATGAACTTCTGAAATTTGTAAATACTTCTTTTACCCAGTTTCCTTCAGGGAAAAAAGCATTATCGAAAAGAGTCCCAAATTTTTTTTCAATCGGTTTAAATATGTTAGCTTCCAGTGAATTTGAAAAATCTCTAAAATTACTCTTGCTTTGTATGGCCAAAAATTGCTTTTTAATGGTTTCTAATTTGTCTTTTGCGGTTTTATCTCCATCAAAAGAGTTTATAAAATTATTCAAAAGTACATTAAATTTTTCGTTTGAAGTAAGCAAATTCACCTGAAAGTTTAACAGCTTAGATTTTAAATTTATATAGTCAATGATGTCTTGTTTTGCAGAGATTAATGCACCTGGCACTTTTAATTCATCAACTAAATCTAAAAGTGTTTTTGAATTATTTTCTATAAAAGGTGAATAATATTTTTGAACAGCAGTGTTTTCAGAAATAATCTTCTGCAGGTCCCCATTTTGAAAGTCATCCTGGATAACTAAGGATTTACTAACTGTATTAAATATTGCATTTAATTCAAGTATACTCATTTTTTCGGTGGTTAGAGGTAAGGCTCCTCTTTCAAGTAGCTCCACACCACTTTTGCCTAAGCCATCAACATTTACTTCGATATATGGGAAGTATGGCAATGGGTCAGGAACTTCTCCAATAAACTTTTTTGCAATGACGCAAAGAAATTGCTGCGAAAAAACTGTATAAGTTATATTTTCACTTGAAGACTCAGGAACCTTAAAAACAAATTGTTTTTCAATGTATCCCTGGATTTTTTGGGTATTGCTTTTCGAATCTTTTTTGTAGTAAATTTGTACCCTGTAAAAATTTCCGCTTTCTCTTATTATTTCAAAGCCGTCTCCATTTTTAAGTGAAAGTATTTCCTTACCATCTGGTTTATCGTAAAGGGGTATCTCCCTGAATGCATTCAAAAGGTTTTTTTCTGTCATTATTCCTTGAGGTAAGGAGTCTTGTCTTAAAGCAAAACCTATATCTTTGCCATCACCTTTCTTTTTAATAATCTTTTGAACACCTGCTGGCTCTATGCTCTGGTTAGAAGAAGATTGTTTTGAAGCAAGATAAATATACAGATTATCTTTAAGTTTTAAGTCGTTAACTGATTTTAAAGTCGTTGGGATTAAAAATGAAGAAATGCCCTGGTTTATTTTTGCATCGATTATTATTTTTGATTTATTGATTTGAAAATCATTACCTTGAGAAAGTTCTTTGGGAAGGAGACTACCACTTATCGTAAGTAACTTTATATCCTGTTTTTCCTGTAATTCTTTATTAAAAATAAGTTCAATATTCAATATTTTATTGTCGTATACAATCTTGGGATGAGCTTGATCTATTTTTATAAATGTATAGCCTATTTCTCCGTCTGGTATATGAATTTCAACTAAATTCAGGGAATCAGGGTAGCATCCTAGAAGGATGATTAACGAACACAACAAAACAAGCACAATAAAGAATACAATGGTCCTTTTTTTCATTAAAACTCTCTCCATTGAGAAATAGCAAATTTAATTATTTTTTAGTATTTCTTTAATTGATTCTTTAAATGGCTGCCTTAAAATGCCCTTTTCTGTAATTATTGCATTTATAAGTACATTAGGGGTCAGGTCAAATGAAGGATTATAAACTTTGATTCCTTCGGGGGCGATTCTTTTTCCACCGCAATGTGTTACTTCCTCAGGGTCTCTTTCTTCTATTGGTATATCATTTCCACTTTCAATATGTGGATCAATAGTTGATATTGGCGCAGCTACATAAAAGGGAATTTTGTGATAGTTCGCAAGAACTGCAAGAGTATATGTGCCTACTTTATTGGCAGTATCTCCATTAGTCGCAATTCTATCGGCACCCACAACAATCCCGTTTACCAAACCCTTTGACACAATAAAACCGGCCATATTGTCTGTGATAAGATGGAATGGAATTCCCAGTTCCTTAAGCTCGAAAGCAGTAAGTCTTGCGCCTTGCAGGTACGGACGAGTTTCAAGAGCAATTGCCTTTATTCCAGTATATTTTTCAAATGAACGTCTTATTACGCCAAATGCAGTGCCATAACCTGCAGTTGCCAGAGCACCACTGTTGCAGATAGTCATGATTGTGTCGTTTTCTTTAAAAAGTGCTGAGCCAAATTCCCCGATTCTAAAATTAGTATCAATGTCCTCTTCTTCTATTCTTTGAGCTTCAACGAGAATTTCCTGTTTAATTTCATCCAAGGATTGTTCTGCGTGTTTCCTTGCATATGAAAAAATCCTCTGAGTAGCCCACTTGAGGTTTACGGCAGTTGGTCTTGCACTATTGAGATAATCTTTGACTTCTTTAAGCTTTTTGAAAAATTCCTCTTTGTTTCCTGAAAAATCTTTTACCCCAAGGTTCATTCCATAAGCAGCAGCAACCCCGATGGCAGGTGCTCCACGTATCTTCATCAGTTTTATTGCTTCCCAGACTTCTTGCTCGTTACTGCAAATTACGTCAATGACATCAAAAGGAAGGCATCTCTGGTCAACAATGTGAAGTGCTTTCCCGTCGAATTTCAAAGACCTGATATTCATTATACTTTATATTTTTTCAGGCAATCAGTACAGACAAGCGCAACTTTTATTTTTCCGTTAATATTAACCTTTGCCTTATGCAAATTTGGCAGATATCTATGTTTTGTTTTTCTCTCGGAATGACTTACTCTGTACCCAACAAGAGCGCCTTTTCCGCAAATTTCACACTTCTGACTCATTTTCGACCTCCACTTTAAAAATCCTATACATTTTATAAAAATTTCTTATAATTGCAATAGTTGAATATAATTAATGATGTTTGGAGGTAAAAATGGGAAAAATAATTATCTCGCAAAATTCAATTTCCAAATTAGCAGCACTTGCAGTGATGGAGTGCTACGGTGTAGTTGGTTTGGTTCCTGCAAGGTTAGGAGATAGGTTCCTGTCTCTTTTAGGTAAAGAAAATCTTTCGAGAGGCGTTGACGTAAAAATAGATGGTAAAAATGTAACTATAAACCTCTATGTGATACTTCAAGGAGGGATCAAAGTCTCAGAAGTTGCAAACACAATTATCAGCCAGGTCTCTTATAAAATGAAGAAACTCACCGGAATTGAAAATATTGATGTGAATGTAGTTGTAAGGGGAATAAGGAGGGAAGAGTATCTTGGGTAAATTAACTCTGACTGAATTTGATCAATTGCTCAGGGGCGCTCTCCACAACTTAAACAGAAAAAAAGATGTGGTAAACAAATTGAATGTATTTCCTGTCCCAGATGGTGATACCGGGACCAATATGTACCTTACCCTTAAAACAGCTGTTGAAGAAGTCGATAAAAAGATGCCACAAAACCTTAAGGACTTTGGAAAAGCATTATGCGAAGGAGCCTTAATAGGAGGAAGAGGTAATTCAGGAGTAATACTATCCCAGATATTGAAGGGGTTCTTTGAATCACTTGATGCATTAGAAACGGTAGACACTGTAAGATTTGCAACTGCGCTGATGGCAGCATCAAAAGTTGCATATCATGCAGTAATAAAACCCGTAGAAGGTACAATCCTAACAGTTGTGAAAGCAGTCGCTACAAAGGCTGTTGTTATATCAACATATGAAAAGGATTTTATAAAGTTTTTTAAAGACTTACTTGATGAATCCAGAATATCACTTGCAAAAACAATTGACCTTCTGCCAGTACTAAAAGAGGCAGGAGTTGTTGACGCAGGTGGGCAAGGTTTTGTTTTTCTTATTGAAGGGGGTTTAAATGTTTTGAAGGGAGAAAAGATAGTTGAGGGGGTTCAAAAGAGTTTTGAAGAGGAGATTGAACAAATGGATAAAACTTATTCTATAAGTGGAAAGCTTGAATACAGATATGATACAGTGATATTATTAAGTGGCGTGAATATTGATACAGGCAAGGTTAATGAAGACTTAACTGAATTTGGTGATAGTATTGTCGTTGCAAAGGCCCAGGAGCTTACAAAAGTGCATATCCATTCGAACAATCCGCATAAAGTCCTTGAGTATCTCGTGCAGATTGGAAATATAAAAGATGCAAAAATTGAAGATATGCAGGCAGAAGTCGATGAATTTCTCAAAGAAAAACAAGTTCATAATGTTTCGGTTGAAAGCAGCCTTCCCTTTTCGATTATATCGATTGCTCAGGGAGAAGGTTTTAAAAAAATTTTTTTAAATTTAGGAGTCGAAACTGTAATTGATGGGGGTCAAACGATGAATCCTTCAATTAATGACATACTAACCGCTATCACTCTATGCAAAAAAGACTTTGTGGTAGTAATGCCGAATAATTCAAATATCATATTGGCCGCGCAAGAAGCAAAAAAATTGGCAAAAACAAAAACTGTTGAAATAATTCCTACCAGTAATGTTGTTCAGGCCATTCCTGCGATTCTATCGTTTAACACCGAGGGAACATTTGAAGAAAATATGTCTAATGCATTGAAAATGCTCGAAACATCTCATTCAGTTTCGATTACTTATTCAATAAAAAAAACACAGTTAAATGGTTTGAAAATAAAAAAGGGTGATGTCATTGGAATGCTTGATGAAGATATTGTTTCAAAAGGAAAAAACCCAGCTGAAGTAATAACCAACATGATCAAAGATAAAAATGGAATATTTAAAGATGCAGAATTTATAGGAATATACTTTGGAAAAGAAACTAAAGCAGAGGACACTGAAGCAGTTGCAAAAGCCTTTAAAGAACATTTCCCGGAAGTCGAAATCGATATAATAGACGGCGGACAGCCTTATTACTATTATTTAATTTCAATTGAGTGAGGTGAAAAATGGAAAAAACATTTAAGTTCCTTGAGAAATACAAAAAGTACAACCCTGAATTCGCTATTATAATTGGAACAGGGCTTTCTTCCATCCTCGATAAAATCAAAGTCTTAGAAAGGGTGGCTTACAAAGATATCCCGAGCTTTCCTGTTTCAACCGTCATAGGCCATAAGGGAGAAATTGTTTTTGGCAAATTAAGCGGCAAAAATCTTGTAGCTTTCAATGGAAGGTTTCATTTCTATGAAGGCTATTCAATGAAGGAAGTTACTACTATCGTGAGAGCTGCAAACTTTTTGGGCACAAAAACACTCATTGTCTCGAATGCTTCAGGTGCTGTAAACCCTGTGTTAAGGGCTGGAGATATCCTGTTAATAAAAGATCATGTTAATTTTATTTTCGCAGAAAATCCGCTAAGAGGAGAGAAAGGCAACGAGAGATTTGTTAATCTGACCGATGCATATGATAAAGATTTAAGAGAAAAATTTATAAAAGTTGCAGATAAAAAGGGTATTCGTGTAACTGAAGGAGTTTACTGCGCAGTTTCAGGCCCTAATTTTGAAACCATAGCCGAACTCGAATTGATGGGTAGATTAGGTATAGATGCAGTTGGTATGTCAACAGTTCCTGAAGTCATTATAGCAAGATACTTGAATATGAAAGTTTTGGGAATATCCTGCATTACCGACAATGTATTCTTTGAAGGAGAAGTGTCCCATCTTCAGGTTGTTGATGTTGCTGAAAAGTGCGGAAAGATTATATCAAAGCTTATCGAGGATTTTCTTAAGGAGATTTAATGAACATAGTTGATATTATTGAAAAGAAAAAATCAGGTAAAGCACTTACAAAAGACGAAATAGATTTTTTTATTCAGGGGTACTCCAGAGGAGAGATGCCTGATTATCAAATTTCAGCACTTTTAATGGCAATATGGTTTAAAGGAATGGATAACGAGGAAATTGCAAACCTTACCATTTCTATGGTTCACAGCGGAAAAACAGTAGACCTATCAAGAATAAAAGGAATAAAAGTTGATAAACACAGCTCTGGTGGAGTGGCTGATACTGTCAGTTTACCGCTTGTAGCGCTTGTGGCAGCAAATGGTGTACCTGTGGCAAAAATGTCTGGAAGAGGATTAGGACATACAGGTGGAACAATTGATAAACTTGAATCTATCCCTGGATTTCAAGTCGAGTTTGATATTGAGAAATTCATCGAAATAGTAAACAGAGTCGGTGGCGCAATTATATCACAGAGTGAAGAATTAGTGCTTGCAGACAAAAAAATGTATTCTTTAAGGGATGTTACAGGTACAGTGGATAGTATGCCTTTGATTGCTTCAAGTATTATGAGCAAAAAAATTGCTGCTGGTTCTAATGCAATCGTTCTTGATGTAAAAGTGGGTAACGGTGCATTTATGCAAAGTCTCGAGGATGCCTTAGTCCTTTCAAAAACAATGGTTGATATTGGTAATTCACTTGGAAGAGAAACTGTTGCTTATATTACAGACATGAACCAGCCTCTTGGTGAAACAATCGGTAACTCCTTAGAGGTTATAGAAGCAATTGACATTTTAAAAGGTAAAGGTGGGATGAGACTGAGCGGAGTTATAGAAACGCTCGGAGGAGAATCTTTAAAACTTGGTGGAAAAGCTGAAACACTTGAAGAAGGAAAGAGGATTATCAGAGGTTCGATTCAGAATGGCTCAGGGCTTAAAAAATTTGCAGAGATTATTGAAGCGCAGGGTGGAAACAACAATATAATCAAAGATATTTCTCTTTTACCTCAACCTGAATTTAAATTTGTGGTAATAGCACCTCTATCCGGGTACTTGCATTTTGTTCAAACAAAATCTCTTGGTCGACTTGCGAATTTCCTTGGGGCTGGCAGGGAGAAAAAAGAAGATAAAATCGACCTTTCTGTCGGTGTTGTTTTTAAAAAGAAAATTGGAGATTTTATAGATAAGGAAGAGGAAATTGCTACAATTTTTGCAAACGATAAAAGAAAGGGAGAGCAGGCTGCATTAGATTTTCTTAAGTACATCGAAATTAAAGATGAGCAAACAAAACCATTGCCATTATTATATTATAGAGTTTCAAAAGAAGGTATAGAAAAACTTTTTAATGAAGGGTAACACAGTAATATTAACTCATTCAGGCGCAGATCTGGATGCCATTAGTTCAATGTACGCTGCATCGAAACTTTATCCAGGTTCGGTAATTATTCATCCGGGTTCGCTCGATATAAATGCGTCAAAACTCGTCAGTAT
>MNXV01000004.1:4352-6223 GCA_001871575.1 Caldisericum sp. CG2_30_36_11 | reverse complement strand
CGAAAACCTTGTAATGAGAAAGGTCAAAGAACTTCCTAATAAATTTAAGAACGAAATCAACAGGATCATAGTAGTTGATACTAAAGATGCCAACAGATTAGGAGAAGGCAAGCAATTTATCAAAGAAGGTATTGAAATAATAGTATTCGACCATCATCCTGGAGAGTCAGACCTTCCTAATGCGAAAGCAGTTCAGAGACACTACGGTGCGAATACAACTATTATTACCCAACTGCTTATGGAAAAAAAGGTAATACTTACTCCTTTTGAAGCCACCCTTATTGCATTGGGTATATTTGAAGATACAGGCTCGTTCTCTTTCCCCTCTGTAAAAGCAGAAGATTTTGCGGCTATGACATTTCTGTTTTCTTTTGGGGTGAGCATGAAAATCGTCCACCATTTCCTTTCTCCATTTCTTGGGAAGAGCCAGGTAGGTTTGCTTAAAGAATTGCTTGATCACCTTAAAGAATATCGGATTAAAGGCTCAAGGATCGCTATAGCAGATGCTAAAATAAAAAATTACATCCCCGGGATTTCACTTATTGCTCACAAGTTAATGGAATTAATTGATGCAGACATTGTTTTTATTTTGGTAACCCTTGGAAAGGACACTTATATTATTGGAAGAAGTTCAAGTTTATCGTTTGATGTAAAGAAGATTATAGATACTTTTGGTGGAGGAGGTCATCCGACTGCTGCGTCTGTATTCATAAGAAATAAAGATGTGAAAGAAATAAAGGAAAAATTGATTACTGAGGTTCACCTTTCAGATTTTCCCGTGCTAAGGGCAAAACATATAATGAGCTCGCCTGTAAAAGTTGTTTCTCCTGAGACAAGTATTAAGGATGCAATGAAAATCCTTGTTAGAATGGGGTATTCTGGATTGCCTCTTGAAGAAAATGGAAAAATTGTAGGCATTATTTCTAAAAGGGATATTGAAAAAATTATGCTGTTTGAGAAAAGAAACAGGCCTGTGAAACAATATGCTACGCCATTTGTTGTAAAAGTAAGTTACGATAATGACCTTCGAGAAATTGAAGATGCAATGGTTAAAAATGATGTAGGCAGAGTCCTTGTAGAAAAAAATGACAAAGTAGTTGGAATTATTTCTAGAAGCGATCTTCTAAAAGCCTATAGAATTAAAGAAGAAATGCTTGAACAGCCTTCTATGGATCTGTCATCTTTCTTGCCAGACAAAAGCGAAATAACTCAACTTATGAAAACAGCACTATCAAAAGAGGTTTTTAAACTTCTTAAAAAATTTGGAGAAATTGCCAAAGATACAGGACAGAGAATATATCTGGTTGGAGGAGCTATAAGAGACATGTTCATTGATGAGAAAAGCCTCGATATGGATTTTGTGCTAAGCGATGACGCTGTTGTGTTTGGAAAAAACCTCAACAAAGCCTTGCAGGGGGATTTGAGAATTTACTCGGATACGCAAACAGTTAACTTAAAGTTTAATGGCTTTAACTTTGACTTCACTACGGCAAGGAGAGAATATTATGAGGAAAAATCACTTATCCCTTTAATTGAAAAAGCCTCGCTTAAAGAAGATCTGAAAAGAAGAGATTTTACAATCAATACTCTTGCAGTTGATATTACTGAGAAAGATTTTGGTAGAATTTTTGATTTTTATGGTGGTTATTCCGATCTCAGGAAAAAAACCATCAGAGTATTACACTCTTTATCGTTTATTGAGGATCCTTCCAGAATTTTAAGGGCAATCAAGTATATGGTAAAGTTTAACTTCGCCCTTTCAAGTGATACTGAAAACTTTTTAAAAAAAGCCGTTGAACTAGGCTCGTTAAGGGCAAAGCACTCTCAAAGAATAGTAGATGAATTAATGGAACTCTTAAATAGCAACTTCG
>MNXV01000004.1:0-4319 GCA_001871575.1 Caldisericum sp. CG2_30_36_11 | reverse complement strand
GTATATTAAAAGCTATCTTTAAAGTTAAGCGGTTGAGTACCCTTAAGAAGGAGAGGCTTAATAAGGCTGAAGAATTTTTAAAAACTTATAAAATAAACGAAGAACAAGCGTTAGTTTTTATTTCAATTCTTGTAGACGGCAAAACAACTTCAGAGATAAAAGCTATTTTGAAATTCTTCTCGGTTAAAGGTAAAATTGTTAACGATATTATTAAATTTAATTATACACTGAAGAAGTTTCATATTAACTTCTCGAAACTCGAAGAAGAAGACCTATTCTTTACCCTGGAATCAATAAAAGAATTTTATATACTGGCTTATCTTACCAAAGCAACAGGCAAAGAAGAGTCTTTCATAAATAAATTTATGAGCAAAATGAGATTTATAAAATTAGAAATTAGAGGAATGGATTTAAAAAATCTTGGCTTAAAAGAAGGCCCACAGTATAGAGAAATTTTTAAAGAAATCTTACGACTGAAGATAAAAGGGAAAATCTCCTCTAAGGATGATGAATTAAATTATGTTATCAAAAACAAGGAGAAATATATATTAGATTAAAGGAATCATTGATAAAATTATAAAGAATATTGGTTAAGACAAACAAGATTATGAAACAATAATAGAGTTTGCTGTAAGAAAAAATAAGTACGAAAAATTAAAATGCTTAATCATTGCATATTATTTAGCAAGATTCTATAATAAGAGCAAAACCTTATTAGAAATTGAGATTAATAGTTTAATAAAGTAAATAAAATTGGTTGACTTACTGTCTGTTTCTGCTATAATATTTCGAATATTGCAACAAAGGAGTGTTATTGATGAATAAAAAATTGCTAATTTTTTTGTTACTCATGTTTTTAATAGTGCCAATAATTTCTAATGGCTGTCACTCAAATTCAACGCAAGATGGCACAAAAAGTTTAGCTCCAGACTTTTCATGGAAAGACAACAACGATGAAGTTATAAAACTTTCTGACTTAAAAGGAAAAGTTGTACTGCTTGATTTCTGGGCAACCTGGTGCGGTCCCTGTAGAGAAACAATCCCCCATGTAGAAGCAATTTATGAAAAATACAGGGAAAAAGATGTAGTAGTTATTGGAATAAATTTGGATGAGGCATCTAAAATAAATACAGTAAAGCAATTTATAAAAGATAATGGAATGAAGTATCAGGTAATAAGCGATGCAAATGGAAATGTTGGCTCCCAATACTCTGTCACGAGTATTCCAAGATTTTTCATCATTGATAAGGAAGGAAATATAGATAAAATGATTATTGGATATGATCCCGATATGGAAATAATAATAGGGACTGAAATTGATAAATTATTAAAAGAATGAGGTGAAAAATGGAAGTAGACGAACTAGATTTTAAAGAAAAAGTTTTGGATTCGCCCATACCTGTGGTTGTGGATTTCTGGGCAGAGTGGTGTATGCCTTGCAAGATGATTGAACCGATTATACTTGAACTTGAAAAAGATTACCTGGGTAAAATTAAAATTGCAAGGTTAAATGTTGATGAAAATCAGAATCTTGCTGTGGAGTATGGGATTATGAGTATTCCGACTCTTGGATTTTTCGTTAATGGGCAAATGGTTGATGAAATTACCGGTGCTGTACCCAAAAGGGTTATTGAAGAAAAGATAAAACAATATTCAGCAAAAAATTAGAATCCCAAGAGCAGGAGTTTTAAATTCACCCCCTTCAAGTCAAGGGGTATTTTTATTTCTTAAGCCGTTTATGAAGTTTTCTACCTCTTCGAAAGGGGTACCAAAAAAATAACTTCCCATTACCAGAATATCGGCACCTGCTTCAATAACATCCTCTGCTATTTGTTCGTTGATGCCTCCATCTACGGAGATTAACAAATTAAGATGTTTCCGCTCTTTTATAGCTTTTATAAATTTTATTCTATCAAAAGTAGATTCTACAAATGTTTGTCCGGAAGCACCTGGTTCGACACTCATTATAAGCAATAAATCTAGATCAGGCAACAGGTTTTCGATCAAAGAAACAGGCGTAGAAGGCCTGAGCGAAACACCTGTTTTTAAGTTGGTATTTTTTATTTCATTTATTAAATTCAAAGGAGAATTAGTGCTCTCTATATGAAAAGTAATATAATCAGCACCTGCACTTGCAAAAAGAGGTATTTGTTTTTCTGGAGAATTTACCATAAGATGCACATCAAAAATATTAGAGCTATGCTTTCGAATGCTTTTAACAAGTGGTGAACCAAATGTTATTACTGGCACAAAACTACCATCCATTATATCAAGATGAACCCAGCTATCAGGGAATTTTCCTATCTTTTTAAGTTCCTCGCTAAGCTTGCAAAAGTCTGCAGATAGAATTGAAGGCGCTATTATAAAATTCATTTCTTTACCTGTAGCCTTATTTGACCATCTTGTTTTACTTTAAAACCCGGCATTGGATACTGATATAAAACTGTTTGAGAAGGAGCATTAACATTGCTATCAATGACATCAACCTTATAAAGTACCAATCCTGAAGAGTTAATTAAATTCTTTGCCTCATCAAGACTTAGTCCAATTAAGTTTGGTACAATAACAAACGTGCCTGTGCTTATAGTTACTTTAATCCCCGAATTAGGTGGAAGAAGAGCGTTCGGTTGAGGGTCCTGTGATAAAATTGTTCCAGGTGCTGCTATATTTTCCACTTCAGTAATGTCGCTTATATAGAGAGAAATATCTTTTAAAGTGTCTTTAGCAATATCGATTGTTTTGCCAGTCAGATCCGGTACAGAAACGTTCGAGGAACCATTGCTTATCACTGCCGTAACTATGCTTCTTGTTTTTACTGTAGTATCTGCCTCCGGGCTTTGCGTGATAATGCAATCAATAGGAATAGTATCACTATATTGAGAATCTACTACTTGTAATATCAAGTTATTATCTGTAATTATTTTTTCTGCTTCATTTATTTTTAAACCAGTAATAGCAGGCACTTTAACAGTTTGCGTATTACTAATACCGCCGCAACCAGCTGCTAAAAACATCACAAGTAATACAAACGCAATAGAAATTGCCTTTATTTTCATAGTATATATTTTACTTTTTATCAAATAATTTGCAACATCACATAAATATTATATACTTATTATATGAAAAAAAATGCTGTTTACCCTGGTACTTTTGACCCGATTACCAATGGACATATTTCAATTATCGAAAGAGGTGCTAAACTTTTTGACCACCTCATTATTCTTGTTGCAATTAGAAACGAAAAGGACACATTATTTTCACTTGAAGAAAGGACAGAAATGGTAAAATGTGCGGTTAGTCGTTTGAAAAATGTTTCTGTTGAACCATTTAAAAGTTTGTTAGCAGAGTATATGAAAGAACACCACATAAAATTTGTTTTAAGAGGTTTAAGAGCAGTATCAGATTTTGATTATGAACTTCAGATGGCATTGATTAACAATGAACTTGACCATGAAATTTGTGCTGTGTTTTTAGCTGCGCAAAAGGAGTATATTTTTCTAAGTTCAACTATAATTAGAGAAATTGCTTCTTATGGTGGGGATGTTTCTAAATTTGTCCCTGAGTGCATAAATAATAAAATTATAAAAAAGATAAGGAGTAAACATGTCCATAATGGATGAGCTTGAAAAATTAAAAACAATGTTGAATGGAGCAAAACATATTCCATTTTCAAAGTATGTGAGCATTGACAAAGACGAGGTAGTTGCAATCGTTTCCCGTATCGAAGCTACTTTGCCAAATGAAGTAAAAGAAGCCTTTATAGTAAATGCAAAGAAAGACGAAATCCTGAAGGAGAGTTACAAAAAAAGCGAAGAAATAATAAACTTTGCAAAGGAAAGAGAAAAAGAGATACTTTCCGAATCTTCCATAATGAAAGACGCCAACATTGAGAAAGAAAAAATACTTCAGACAACCAGAGAAGAAGCGGAAAAAATAAAAAGAGATGCAGAAAAATATACTTACGATTTACTTCAAAAAATCAGGGGGGTTATAGAAAGAGCTCTTATAATAATTGCAGAAGCTTCAGAGGAGTTCAAGAGTGATAGTTCAAATCATCCAAATCCTTAAAACAGAACAATACTTTTTAGACGAAAAAATTGATAAAATAAGCCTTCCAGATGGAGTCTCTTTGAAGGATGGCATTTATTTAAAAGCACAAATCACCCATGGAGACAATAAAGAAATTTTTATAAAAGGAAACATTAAAGCGATTGTCAATCTTCAATGTGTGGTTTGCCTTGATGATTTTCAAGAAGATTATAATGTAGATTTTGAAGAAACTTATTTACCTGAGGGCTTAGTTGAATTTTCATTGGACA
>MNXV01000079.1 GCA_001871575.1 Caldisericum sp. CG2_30_36_11 | reverse complement strand
TATTTTTCTTCTTTATATCTTCAAAAAGTTTTCTCGTTTCAATAAAATATGGTCTTAATTTTTCGGCGTCTTCAAAAAAAGGTCCCATAGTCATAATTCCTTGAACTTTAATGTTCTTAAAATGAGAGATTTGTTCAATAAAAGATTCAACATTTTCTGTCGTTAAACCAGACTTTTGTTGCTCTCTACCGCTATTTACTTCTATCAAAACGGGCATAATTTTATCAATTTTAGAAGCTTCTTGGTTTATCTCTTCTGCAACTTCTATAGAGTCAAGCGTTTCTACCATATCAAATAATTCAACAATTTTTTTTGATTTTCTTTTCTGGATATGACCTATAAAATGCCATCTAACAACCTTTCCAATTAAGGGATATTTCTTCTCAGCTTCTTGAAGGTAATTTTCTCCGATATATTTTATACCACTTTCTATCGCCTCTTGTACTTCTTCAACTGTCCTTCCTTTTACGGCAGCAACAATCGTAATATCAGAGGGTGTTTCTTTTAAAAGTTTTTTCACATTATTGCTAATTTTTCCCATTAACTAAACTCCTTAAGAGATCAATGTTTCTCTTGTACCCGTAAATATCTCCGGGGACTTCAAGGATTCCAGGCATATCCTTAAAGCGCTTATCGTTAACTAAAATTCTAAACCCATTTAATCCTATTTCCCCGGACCCAATTTCTTCGTGTCTATCCATTTTAGACCCTGATGGAAATTTTGAATCATTAAGGTGAAATACTTTTAAAAATTTTAATCCAACTATTTTATCAAATTTTTCAATAGTCTCATAATAACTCTTCTCGTCTCTAAAATCATATCCTGCAGCAAATATATGGCATGTATCGATGCAAACACCAATGCGGGATAAATCCTTAAGTTTATTAAAAATCTCTGCAAAATGTTCAAACTTATAGCCCATAGTCGTACCCTCACCTGCAGTTGTTTCAAGCAAAAGAAAAGTACTTTTTGAATTGCTTTTAGAAAAAATTTTATTAATATTCTCTGCAATGCTTTTTAAAGCATATTTCTCTCCAATTCCTTTATGAGCACCTGGATGGAATACAACAAAAGGAATATTTAAAACTTCTGCCCTTTCAAGCTCACATGCAAGATCATTTATCGACTTTTCTGTTACATTGTCATCTGGCCCTGCAATGTTTACAAGGTAGGAAGAATGAACAGTTACTGGAATAACACCCGTTTTTAACCTGTTCTCTTTAAAATGTTTTATATCTTCTGCTTGAAGAAATGGAATTTTCCATTGTATCTGATTTTTGGTAAATATTTGAATAACATCACAACCTATCTCTTTGCCGTATAATGGTGCGTTAAAAATGCCTCCGGCGATTGAAACATGAGCACCAAATAGCATTTCTATCCTTTAATAACGAGAAGAGGTTTAGTCCTGACAACAAGGTTTGCAAGCCCTTCCCCTACTATAGGCTCTACAACAGCGTCAACATCCTTATAGGCACGAGGTGCTTCTTCACGTGCGACACGCTTATCTGCAGCAAATAGCAGTATATTACTTTGTTCCATTTCCTTTTTAACATCCTCAAAACTTACCTGCTTAACTGCACTGCTTCTGCTTAATAATCTCCCTGCGCCATGTGCCACACTTCCAAAGCTCTCAGTTAGCGATTTTTCATTTCCAACAAGTATATAAGAGCCTCTCCTCATGTCGCCAGGAAGTAAAACAGGTTGCCCGATTTCTTTAAATACACCTTTTAAAACAGGATGGCCTTTTGGGAACGATCTTGTTGCTCCTTTTCTATGAACAAGAAAAAGTTTTTCTTTTCCCTCGATCGTATATCTTTCAAACTTTGCAATATTATGTGCAACATCATAAAGTAAGTACATTCCAAGATCATCTGGTTTCTTGCGGAAAATGTCTGAAAAAGTAAGCCGCACAAAATATGTAATTATCTGTCTGTTCACCCATGCAAAATTTGCAGCAGCGGCCATTGCACCAAGATATTTTTGAGATTCTTCAGCACGTATCGGTAAAGAAACAAAGTCTCTATCAAAAAGTGGAATTCCATATTTCCCCATTTTGGGCATCATAAGAGAAAGATAATCAGTGGCGATCTGATGTCCAAGTCCGCGAGAGCCTGTATGAATCCATATAACAATTTGTCCCTCAAAAAGACCAAATTTCGAAGCTATAAATTTATCGAAGATTTTTTCAACAACATCAATTTCAAGGAAATGGTTCCCTGCACCAAGCGTTCCAAACTCTTCTCTTCCCCTATCGATTGCCCTTTTGCTGGCAAAATCTGGTTCTGCGGACCCTAATCTTCCATAATCCTCAATTGCGTCTTTATCCTCTTTAAAAGCAAAACCTTTTTCAATTGCCCAATCTATACCAAGCTTCATTGCTCTTCTTGCTTCCTCAAAGCTAAATTTCTCTTTTCCCGTAGAACCAACCCCTGCTGGAACATTCTTAAATAAGAGCTTGCCTAATTCTAAAAGATGGGACTTAATATCTTCATAACGCAAGTTAGTCTTGATAACTCTTACTCCGCAGTTTATATCAAAACCCACTCCGCCCGGCGATACAACGCCTTCTTCTACATCAAAGGCGGCAACACCACCAATAGGAAATGCGTAACCCTGATGCATATCTGGCATACCAATTGAGAACTTAACAATACCTGGAAGCATTGCGACATTTATAAGCTGCTTAAGCGCAAGGTCTTTTTCTATATAGGGAAGTAATTTATCTGAAGTGTATAAGATAACAGGAACCCTCATATTGCCTGCCCTTCGCATCATATATTTATATTTTGTAATTTTTTCTAAATTCATAATATCCCCTATATTATTATACACTCTCTTTGAAAATTTTACGATAATAGTATAATTTTCTTGGAATCAAAAGAAGGAGGTAAAAACGATGGTAGAATGGGGCAACAAATTTTCAGCCCGAGTTAGTTCATTAAAAGCATCTGCAATAAGGGAGCTTTTAAGTCTTGTGAATGATCCTGAAATTATTTCTCTTGCCGGGGGTATGCCAGATCCTTCGCTATTCCCAAAGGAAATAATTGCAGACATCTCAAAGGAAGTGTTTCTAAACAATGCTAGTAAGGCACTTCAGTACGGGGCAACTGAGGGCGTACCGCCACTTCGGGAATCACTTTTGAAAATGACGAGAGAGGAGGCTGTTAAAGAAGTGGAACTCGAAAACATAATTGTCACCACAGCTTCTCAACAAGGCCTTAGTCTTCTTGCTGAAATTTTTATCAATCCAGGAGATTCGGTTATAGTGGAAGCACCTTCTTATGTCGGTGGATTGCAAGCATTTCATGCGTTTCAGGCAAACTTTACTACAATACCACTCGATGATGAGGGAATAAAGGTCGACATCCTCGAAGAAAAGCTCAAAGAACTCAAAGCAAACAATATAAATGTAAAATTCATCTATGTAATACCAAACTTTCAGAATCCTGCAGGAGTGACAATGTCTTTGGAACGAAGAAAAAAACTTCTCGAAATAAGTCATTTCTATGGAATCCCAATAATTGAAGATGATCCATATGGTGATATAAGATTTAAAGGTGAAAAAATACCATCCCTCTTAGAGCTTGATAAAATTGGCATTGTTATTGAATTGAGGACATTTTCCAAGATTCTTGCGCCAGGTTTAAGGTTGGGGTGGATAGTTGCGGATAAAGAAGTAACAAAAAAGGTGTCTCTTGCAAAACAAGCAGCAGATCTGTGCTCACCATCTTCCACTCAATACATTGTTGACAAATTTATAAGAGATGGACATCTGAACAATTATCTTGAAATCGTAAGAAAAAACTACAAGATAAAATTAGACTCTATGTTAGGCGCACTTGAAAAATATTTCCCGGAAGAAACAACCTGGACAGAACCCCAGGGAGGAATGTTTGTCTGGGCCGAGGTTCCGGAGTACGTTGATACAGATCAACTGTTCCGTGAAGCGCTTCAAGAAAAAGTTGCTTATGTTATAGGAAGCGCCTTCTATCCATATGGTGAAGATAAACATCATATGAGGTTAAACTTTTCGTTAAATACTCCTGAAAAAATTGAAGAAGGAATTAAAAGATTAGGAAATTTACTGAAGAAAAAGATCCATTGAAAAGTAATTGCCTGAAAAGAGTGGCAATAAATTGCAAAAGCAGCAATTACAAAAGAATAACCTATTGTGAAGATTATAGGTTACAAATGAGTAAAGAAAAGATTAAATAACTTAACACGCAATAATTACGATAAGCCCCCAATCACAACGGGGGCTTTTGATTTATAAAATCGCCTGAAAAGAGTGGCAATAAATTGCAAAAGCAGCAATTTAATCTTCTCTAACCGCGAAAGCGGTTCCAAAAGAATAACCTATTGTGAAGATTATAGGTTACAAATGAGTAAAGAAAAGATTAAAATCTTCTTTTAAGCTGTTTCAGAATCTCAGGAAAAATTAATTCGGCGGATGCTTCCCCTTCTTCAATGACACTTGCAGGCTTCCAGAAGCTATCCCACCTCACACCGTAAACATCGGGCTTAATAACAAAATCTGCATATTTGCAGTTTTCCCTGGCAAGATTGTACTGGAGTATGTTTATTGATTCGTCTGCAACCTTATAAAGCCCAGCAGGAGTTTTCATAAAACCATAAAAGGATTCGGAAAGTCTCGCATTAAGATTAACTCCAATGACAATGTCTGCTCCTTTATCCCTTGCAATCTTTGCAGGGACATTCTGAGATAACCCTCCATCTACAAGCAGCATATCGTCTTTTTTGATAGGCTGAAACATAAAAGGGATAGAGATGCTTGCTCTGACCGTTTCTGCAAAGCTTCCCTTATCAAAGACGACTGCTTCACCCGTGAGGAGGTTTGTTGCAACTGGATAAAATTTCGGACTAAGCGATTCAATATCAGGGTTTCCTATTTTTTCTTTGAAGAACTTTATTATCTTCTGTCCCTTTACAAGACCGAGCCTGAGCGTTGGGTCAAAAAGTACTGAAAGAACAGTTTTCATATCGGAGGATATAGCAAGATGCTCAACTTCATCAATGGAGCCAAATACAGCATACGCACCTCCAATTAATGCACCAATGCTTGACCCCGTAATTAGGTCAGGTTTAATACCATTTTTTAAAAGCACTTTCATTACTCCAATGTGTGCAAGACCTCTGGGTCCTCCACTTCCAAGCGCTAATCCTATTTTCATTTTTTCCCCCTGTAATTCTCAATGAGTTTATCAATTCTGTCTCTTATTTTAATTGCTTCTTCGAAATCAAGCACTTCTGCCTTAAGGTGCATTTCTTCTTCAAGCTCTGTAATTAAGGCTCTGAATTGTTCTTCTGTTAAATCTTTGAAGTTAATCTCTTCAACTTCTTCATCTTTCTTCCATGGAAGATCTATAAAATCTGTGATAGCTTTTCTTATGGTTTGTGGAGTAATATTATGTTCAACATTATATTTTAACTGCTTTTCTCTTCTTCTGTTGGTCTCCTGAATTGCCTTTTTCATTGAATAAGTAAGGTTGTCCGCATACATTATTACTTTCCCTGAAACATTTCTTGCAGCTCTTCCCATAGTTTGTATAAGCGAAACTTCCGAGCGAAGAAATCCCTCTTTATCAGCATCAAGAATTGCAACAAGTGAAACTTCTGGAAGGTCAAGCCCTTCTCTTAGCAAATTTACTCCTACAAGACAATCAAAATCTCCTGAACGGAGCCCTTTCAAAATAGAAACTCTTTCAAGCGTTTTAATATCGGAATGAAGATATCTCGCTTTTATCCCCTTTTCTGTAAGATAAGAAGCTAAATCCATGGCAAACTTTTTCGTAAGCGTTGTAACAAGTACTCTCTCATTTTTCTTGGCTCGAACTGTAATCTCATTTATTAAGTCATCAATCTGCCCTTCTATAGGCCTTACTTCAATTTCAGGATCAACAAGACCAGTAGGTCTGACAAGTTGTTCAGCAACCTGGGAACTTACTGAAAATTCATAATTTGAAGGAGTTGCAGATACAAATGCAGCTTGATTTACATGTCTTAAAAATTCTTCAAAACGAAGAGGTCTATTGTCAAGAGCAGAAGGAAGCCTGAAGCCATATTTCATAAGCGTTAATTTTCTATTGTGATCTCCATGGTACATCCCCCTAAGTTGAGGAACAGTTATGTGCGACTCGTCAATAAAGAGAAGAGAATCTTCAGGAAAAAAATTTAAAAGAGTATAAGCCTCTTCGCCTGGCTTCCTGCCAGAAAAATACCTTGAATAATTCTCAATACCATTGCAGTAACCTGTTTGCTGAAGCATTTCAAGATCATATTTAGTTCTTTCTTCAATCCTTTGAGCCTCTACAAATTTCTCTCTGTCTTTAAAAAATTTGATTCTCATATCGAGGTCTTTAAGAATTTCCTCCACATATTTATTTATTCGCTCCTTCGTTGTAATAAACTGCGATGCAGGAAAAAAAGTATAATGAGAATGCTTTTTTAAGAATTCATTGGTTAGAGGATCAAATTCTGTAATCGAATCAATTGCATCTTCAAAAAGCTGTATTCTTATAGCTGCCTCTGATTCTTTAGGGAATACATCTATTATGTCTCCGCGCATTCTAAATTTTCCATTTCTAAAATTGAAATCATTTCTCTCATACTGAAGACGTACAAGATTAATCGCAAGTGTTCCTCTATTTATATTATCTCCAACACTAACAGTAAAAAGCTGTTCCTGGTATTCTTCGGGTGAATCCCATCCATAAATGCATGAAACTGATGCAACGACTATAACATCCCTTCTCTCGAGAAGAGCTCTAACAGTCGCGTGTCTCAACCTTGCTATATCCTCATTTATATCAGCATTTTTGGCAATATAAAGGTCAATCTGCGGTACATAGGCTTCGGGTTGATAGAAGTCATAGTAGCTTACAAAATAATGTACTGCATTATCAGGAAAAAATCTTTTAAATTCTGAGTACAATTGCGCAGCAAGTGTTTTATTATGAGATATTACAAGCGTTGGCTTTTGCACTTTTTCAATTACATTTGCCATTGTAAAAGTTTTACCAGAGCCTGTAACTCCAAGAAGTGTCTGAAACTTATAGCCCTTTTTAACTCCTTCAACAAGTTTTTCGACTGCTTCAGGCTGGTCTCCAGTGGGTTTAAAATCAGAAACAAGCTTGAATTTTTCATTCATAACATTCACCTTTCAAATACAGCACAAATGACATTTATTTAGTACACAACTCATAAATTTGACGGGACAAAAAATCCAATCCTTGTCGTTGATAGCGCGGCAATTTTATTTGCAAAATCAAGGCTTTCCTTAATACTTGCACTCTGAAGGTACATTTTTACAAATGCTGCATTAAATATATCGCCAGCACCTATTGTATCCTTCGTATTAACCTTTAAAGGGTTAGCTTCATAAATACCTTCTCTTGAATAAGCAGAAGCACCATTTTCCCCTTTTTTAACAAGAATTATTGTTCCACTCCTTATCATAGAATCTAATTCTGATTTTCCAAGTGCATCAATTTCGTTTTCGTTGCCAAAAATAATATCAGAAAGCTTTGAAATTTCTGATATTGACTGATTAAAACCCTCGATGTCTTTACCTATTCTTAATTGTGGATCAAAAAACAGTTTCTTATCGACATCTTTTGTATACTTTGCTATTTTCTTAACCTCTCCCTGGACTTTTATGTCTGTCAAAATACCGCCTGAAATATAGACATATTCAAATTTTTTAAAAATTTCTACAAATTTATCATATGAAATATCTGTATATGATGCATTATTAATAAGCGCAAAGGTTGTCCTTTCACCAATTCTGTTAAGAAAACTTACAATTAAAGCAGTTTTTTTATTGGAAATGTCTCCAGCAAAATGAACCTTACTTTCTTCAAAGTACTTGCGGAAAATTTTCCCAAAAGGATCATCCGAGATAGGAGTAAAATAATAAGAAGCACCTTCAAGTTTAGAAAATGCCACTGCAAAATTGACACCTGTTCCTCCAGGTGTAAGCGAATAATCCTTCGGTATAAAATTTTTGTCTTTTTTAAATGAGAAATTATAACTTATTTTTAAGTCAATACAATTATCTCCAATTACAAGGATTTTATTCAAGAGCCCTCACCTTTCTAATAAACTCTTCAACTTTTTTGATATCTTTTTTTCCATTTCCATCGGGAATATCAAGTGAGGTTTTTGCATCAACTCCATAAGGTTTTACGGTTTTAATTGCATCCTGTACGTTATAGGGAGATAACCCACCTCCAAGAATGACAGGCTTTTTGACAGAATCTACAATCTGTCTGCTTATCGACCAATTATGAGTTCTGCCTGTGGCGCCAACAAATCCTTCCATTTGTTTACTTAAGCCTGGGGAATCAAGCATTATCAAATCAACTATATCCTGAATTTCAAGTGATTTTTTGACTGATCCAATCGAAGCTACGGGAATTGCATACATCAATTTTATGTCATAAGAAGATATTAAATCTTTTATTTCCAAAAGTGTTTTATTATCTGTTTCTTTGCAAATGTGCAAAATATCCATTTTCATTAAGGATATGAACTTCATTAGCTGGTCGATATCTATTATGTCGAATATTACGGTACTTTTTTTCTTGCAAATTCTAATATTATCGATAATTTCTTTAGCAATTTCAAATGAAATAATTCCTTTTGTTAAGTCAGGCGTGTAAGAAACAACAATGCCAATATAGTCAGCACCTAATTTTGCCACAGAAACTGCATCCTCAACCGAGGTCATTGCGTAAATCTGCACTATCATTTTAACTTTAAAAATTTCTCAAAATCCTTAAGGTTCATAGTGTTTATAACATCTTCTTTTACAAGCCAGGCTCTTCTTGCAACACCTACTCCATAACGCATATTTGTCATAGAATCCGTTGAGTGAGCATCTGTTCCAATCTCAAATCTCAAGCCAAAATTATCTTTTGCCTTTCTTGCATTCACTTCATTGAGGTCAAGCCTTTCAAATGATGCATTTATTTCAAAAATCGTTCCATGACTCTTTGCTTCACTAAAAACCGCATCTACATCAATTTTATATTCGTCTCTCCCTCCGATAATTCTGCCTGTCGGATGAACGATAACCCGTATATATTTGTTCTTTAAGGCATTGACAATTCTCTGCGTAATTTGTTCTTTCTTTTGTCCCATGCCTGTATGAATACCCGCAAGGCATATGTCAAAAATTTTTAAATCATCATCATTGAAATCGATTTCTCCATTCGTTAAAATATTGAGTTCCGTTCCAAGAAACACTTTAAAGGGCTTGTACTTCTTGTTAAGTTCATCTATTCCCTTTCTTTCTTCTAAATATTTCTCAATAGATAAACCTCCTGCAACACCCAGAGCTCTGGCATGGTCAGTTATTACAAGATATTCATAACTCATTTTTATAGATTGTTTTATCAATTCTTCAATAGAATCCCTGCCATCAGAATAAGTGGAATGAATATGTACATCGCCTTTTATATCCTCCAATTCCACAATCTTGGGGATTTTTCTTTTGAGAGCAAGTTCGATTTCGCCTGTATCTTCCCTCATCTCAGGAGGTACCCACTGTATTCCGAGTAAATCATAAATTTCTTCTTCTGTACCCCCCGCAACTTTTTTATTTGTATCAAGGTCAAACATTCCATATTCATTAAGTTTCAAATTTCTTTTTATTGCAAGTTCTCTCATATGTACATTATGCTGTTTCGAGCCAGTAAAATATTGGATTGCTGCACCGAAGGAGCTGGGCTCAACGACTCGTAAATCAACCTGCAAATTCTCTTTCGTGATAATTGAAGTCTTTGTATCTCCTTTAGCAATTATCACTTTTACCACATCAAGCGAAGAAAAATAGTCCATTATTTTTAAGGGTTCTTTCGAGGTAACGAGTATATCAATGTCTCCAATAGTATCTTTCATTCTTCTAATACTGCCACATATAAGAATTTTATCGATAGGAGAATGAACTTTTAAAGAATCAACAATAGATTCAGCGATAGGCATAGCTATACCTATTGAAACTCTATCTACTTTTTTATCTCTCATTGCTTTAATGCCTTCAAGGATCTTCTGCTCAGTTTTTTCGCCAAATCCTTCAAGATACCTTATTTTACATTCCTCTGCAGCTTTTTTTAAATCATCAACGGTTTGTATATGCAAATCCTTGTACAATGCTTTAACTCTTTTTGCGCCAAGACCAGGAATTTTCTCTATTTCAATAAGCGTTTCAGGAATTTTTTTCTTTAATTCTTCAAGTTTATCAATTTTACCTTTCTGAAGATATTGATTTATCTTTTCTGCAATTCCTTTACCAATCCCCCTTATCTCCTCAAGCTTTCCTTTACTTGCAATTTCTTCAATTGGAGTTGTGAGATTCTCAATGACCCTTGCTGCCTCAAGGTATGCTCTTATTTTAAAAGGGTTTTCATTGGCAAGTTCAGCAATTTCTGCAAGCTCATGAAGCTTATCTGCTAATTCTTTATTCCTCAATTATTCCTCACCCCTTACTTCATGCTCAAGTCTATTAAAGAAATCTTCCATTACTCTTACTCTCTCCTCTGCAATTCTTTTTGCTTCATCCGTATAAAGCCTCTCAGGTATATGCCTTAATTTTATTTCAAATTCAATATTTGGAGAGTGATCTCTAAAATTTTTGATCTTGCCATTTTTCAAAGTGTTCATTCCATATTCGTTCAGGTTAAATTCCTTGTATAGTGGCTCTCCATATTCACCTGCTATCATAAAAGCTCTTCCAACACCTATCGCCCCAATTGCGTCAAGTTTGTCGGCATCGGAAAGGATTTTAGCCTCAATAGTTTCAGGAAGTTCATTCCCTCTAAACCTATGTGTCCTTATGCAATGCGAAACCTTTTTTATTAATTCCTCGGAATAACCCAGAGTTCTCAAAACATCAGAAGCCATCCCTGCCCCAAGAATTGCATGATCTATGTCATTAGTTTCGTTGGTATCTTCTTTCACTCTTGCAATATCATGAAGAAGTGAAGCAAGTTCAAGAACTTCGAGATCAACTCCTTCAATAGTGCTTGCAATTTTGAGTGCAAGATTATGAACTCTCATTGTATGTTCAAGATTATGAGAAGATGAAGAAAGTTCCTTTTCTAGCGTTTTTTTTATATATGCCATTTTTTCCATACATTTATTATAGATGAAGTTAAAAGTTTTGAAATACATTGAATTGCCTCATAAGTGATAAGGAATTGAAGGTTCTAAAAAATCTCCTTTTAGCAAGACAGGCATCTTGTCAATTTTATGCCAGGCACTATTTTGACATTTCATCTTCGAAGTCTTTTAAATAAAAAACCGCCTTCTCGTAAAATTTAAAAGAAAGCGGTAAAACAAGGAGATATTTTTATTCTTCTGGTATTTCAGGGATCACACCTACTTTTACTTCTTCATGTATTACAGCTTTTTTCCAGGCGCCTTTTAGATACATAAAATAAACTACCAATGATGCAATTACATTGCTTAATGTCATCGCCCACCAGATTCCAGCAGTTCCCCATTTCAGGCTAAATAAATATGCAAACGGAACCCTTACAACCCACAGTCTTACAATATCAGCAATCATTGGAGGAGTATTATGCCCGGATCCCCTGAAAACACCAGCTACTGCGCTGAATAATCCAAAAAATGGCAAGCCAATGGTGAATATAGATAAAAATAAAATACCCTCTTTTACCACGTCAGATCTGCCTGGAATAAAAACTTTGAAAAGAACAGACCTTAGCAGGAACACAATTAGAGCTTCAACGATGGTAATCAAAAATTCCACTTTTATCCCCGTTTTTGCTATCTTTTCTACCCTATCGATAAGGTTTGCTCCAATGTTTTGACCAACCATTGTAACTATACTTGTGCCGACTCCTTCAACTACTATGAATATAACATTTACAAGTCTATCCCCTATACCATAAGCAGAAAGAGCCACCTCAGCATTCACTGTTCTTCCTATAATACCTGTTAATACAAGAAAGCCAAAAGCTGTAGTTGAACTACCAATTGCAGCAGGGAACCCAATTTTAAAAATTTTTTTGAACCATGCAAAATCAGGTACCATATGCTTCAAAGTTATCTTGATACCTTTACTTCCTTTAAAAAGCATATAGAGACCTATACAAGCTGCAATACCTTCCGCGATAACGGTTGCAAGTGCAGCCCCCTGGACACCCATCCTCGGGAAAAACCACCATCCGAAAATCAGAAAAGGATCAAGTACAAGATTGAATATAACAGTTATAATAGTCACCTGCATGGGAGTCACATTATCGCCTTTAGCTGAAAGAATCTGCTGAAAGGTAAAACTTGCAAATATAAATGGAATACCTACAAAAAAGGTTTTCATATATAAAACTGCAATATTAGACACATCTTTCACATGAGTTACCAGGGAAGCGATAAAAGGCATCAGGAAGAAACCAAGCACTCCAATAAAAAGTCCAAATAACAGCGAAATTGACATTACCTGAGATGCAGAAAATTCTGCTTTCTCATGATCTCCTGCTCCGGTATACTGAGAAATCAGTGCAACACCTGCAATACCAAAACCAAAGGAAAATGCCATTAAAAACCATATTATAGGCCATGCAACCTGCATACCTGCAACAGCAGTGGCACTTTCGCTCAAAGGCAAATGTCCCAACCAGAATGTATCTGTAAGATTGTAAAGAGTAAACAAAAATTGTGCGAGCATGATAGGTAAACCGAGTATAAACATAACTTTCACGGGATTACCTGTTAATATCTCCTCACGTGAAACTTTTCGCATATGTCCTCCTTCTGAAAACCTCTAAGTTATTTCTATCTCCACATGTGTGTTTGCTTCTGGTTCATCTACATCAATAATTTTACCTCGGAAATCAGGATCATTTATTGCTTTATTAATTTCATCGATATCTAATGGAATTTCCTGTCCTTCTACCGTAATTGTTTTTTTGCCAGTAGCTTTAAATGTCTTTAATCCAAAGTTTATTAAACTCAGAGGTAGAGTAAGATTAACAATTCTTTTGCCGTTTTCAACTGCAGAAATTCTAAGAAACCTCTTCTTGGAAGTATCTTTGCTACCAGAAGCAGGCTCACCCTCATAATTTTCTTCTTTCAGAGCATCAATCAGCTCTGCTGCCTCTTCCTTATTTATTTTACCTTCTTCAAGAAGATTAAGTACTCTTTTGATCTCTTCGTTCATGTTAACCCCCCTTACTTGTGTCTTTTACACAAATATCTCCACTTTTAGTTTTTGCAATTATCTCATTTACATTTTCACCTTTATTTAGACTCTCATTATACGGTTTAGTTCCGCGTATATCAATATTACCATGAAGCGTATCTGCCTTTACGTAAACATTGGACAAATTACCGTTCACATGTATATCTCCAAAATATGTTGAGATTTCACCATTACCCTGGAAACTTGCCGACTCCAACTCAAGATCTCCGCTGAAAGTAGATATTTTAAACCCTTCGAAATCAACACTTCTTGTCACAATATCTCCTGAATAAGTTTTTAACTGTCCTTTTATTTTTGAATTTTCTAGCTTTATGTCCCCAGATTTTGTAACAACTTCGAGTTCTCCATTAAACTTATCAATTGATATATCACCGCTCAGAGCATTTACATTTAACTTACCAGTAAGATCAGAAATTCTTACATCCCCTGAGACTATCGAAACTGAAAAATTAGACTGAAGATTCTTAGCAGAAAGATCTCCACTCACAAGTTTGATCTCAACCGATGGAGTATTACGCGGCAATCTAATTTTAACGCATTGTTGGGATTCAAAATAATTGAAAAAGATTTTTCTAAAAGACTTATTAGAAATTTTCAAAGTATCTCCTTCTAAAGTTGTTTCGATAATATCATTTCCTTCATCAATTATAACTTCCTGAATAGAATCATCACCGGTAATTTCCATATCTATACTTCCGGTATAAGAGCATTCAACTTTCTTTGGTGTACCAAGTTTAGTCTCTAATTCTCCTTTCTTAAAAGCCATTGCTTCCTCTAGTTCGTTTCTTTCTCTGAGGGAGATTTTACCTTCTCTTACGAGTTTATCAAGTTTTTCAAAAACTTTATTGTCCATAATTCACCTCCTATCTAAAATCACTCTTTTCATTTTAATAATTTTCTTAACACTCTCTCAAAAACCTGAATGATTGTTCGACCAGTATTTCTTGCTCTTTAAACTTTTTCATCTCTTCTGATGATATCCTGCCTTCTTTGGCAAGTTTTTCAAGTCTTTTAGCAATTTCACTAATCATCATTTCTACCTCCTTTAAATTTCTTATTATTACTTGAAACAACTGAAACAACCCCTGAAGACCTTAGATGATTCCTCTACGAGTATCTCCTGGCCTTCGAATAGCCTCTTCTCTTTTGGCGACATCCTACCATTTCTTATCAGGTTTTCAAATCTTTGAAAAATCTCTCGAATCATTGTTTATCACCTTCTCTTTAAAAGTTTTACTGCCTCTTCGGCTTTTATTTCTCCTCTTTCAAGTTTCTCAAGAATTTCTTCTTTGTTAATAATTACTTTCTCTTCTTCATAAAGTCCTAAATTTTCAAGAAGCTTATCCAGTTTAGCTTTAACGGTTGGATAAGATATACTTAATCTACTTTGTACCTCTTTAATATTTCCCCTGGATCTCAAAAATTCCATAAGAAACCCCATATCTTCATCTTCAAGTAGCATAAGCTTATCAAATTGGAAATTACCCTGTATCTTCGTGCCGCAAGAAGAGCATTTAAGTTCAAGAATTTCCATTGGTGCTTCACATACTGGACACTTTGTTACAATTTTTTTCATTTTTTACCTCCATCTTTTAATATGTTTAATATTTATATTAATAATTTTAATAATATTTTTAATTTTGTCAAGAGATAAATTAAAGAAATTTATAAAAATTTTAAAAATTTTGATAAAATAAGATAAATATTAGAGTTTTTAA
>MNXV01000010.1 GCA_001871575.1 Caldisericum sp. CG2_30_36_11 | reverse complement strand
CTTTCTACGCGCCTCTTTCTCTCTTTTGTTTTGCTCATAAATATATTTCCCGAGATCAACAAGCTTGCATACAGGTGGATTAGATGATGGAGCAACTGCTACAAGATCATAACCCCGCTCCCTTGCAAGGCTAAGCGCTTCTCTAGAGTTTACAACACCAAGCTGAACACCATTTTCATCAATCAATCGTACTTCTTTCCATCTTACGTTTTCATTCGCAATTACATCCTTTACTTTAATTACCGCACCTCCAAAATAAAAAATAGGTAACCAAGGCTACCTTTAATTTCTATTTATAAAACCTTCTCACAAGCCTCTGGCTGTTTAAGGTAGAGCATACGCTCATTTATCATACATAATTATAATGAATATTCAAAGTTAATCAATCACCTTATCTAAAATTTCTCTGTTAATCCTTGAAATAAGCTCATTAAGTTGCATCGTGCCTAAATTACCCTGTCTTCTCTTTCTTATAGAAACAGAGTTTTGTTCAATTTCTTTATCGCCGACAATAATCATATATGGTACTTTTTCCAGTTCTGCATCTCTTATTTTTGCATTTACTTTCTCATTTCTGTAATCCGCTTCTGCTCTAAATCCATCCTTAAATAGTTTTTCATAAACATCTTTTGCATACTCAGCGTGTTTATCAGCAATTGGCAGTACTTTAATTTGAACAGGAGCAAGCCAAGTAGGAAATGCACCTGCATAATGCTCAATCAAAGTTCCAAAAAATCTTTCCATAGAACCAAGCACCACTCTATGTATCATAATAGGCCTGTGTTCTCTACCATCCTCCCCAATATAAGTTACATCAAACTTTTCTGGAAGAGCAAAATCAACCTGGACGGTGGGTCCCTGCCATTCTCTACCTATTGCATCAACAAGTTTCACATCAATTTTAGGGCCATAGAACACTCCTTCCCCGGGGTCAATCTTATAAGGGAGACGAAGAGTTTCAACAGCAGATTTAAGCTTATTTGTAGCAACTTCCCAGTTTTCAAGTGTACCAACGAATCTGTCTGGCCGTGTTGAAAGATAAACATTGTATTTAGAAAAACCAAAGGTCTCAATCATATATTTGGTAAATTCAATTACTCCAATGATTTCTTCCTCGAGCTTTTCAGGTGTTACAAAAAGGTGTGCATCATCCTGGGTAAAACCTCTTACTCTCAAAAGACCGTGCAGTACACCTGCTCTTTCGTATCTATAAACTGTTCCAAGTTCTGCAAAACGAATTGGAAGATCCTTATAGCTTCTTGTCTTTGATTTGTATATCATAATGTGGAATGGGCAGTTCATTGGCTTTATCTCATAAGAACCCTTATCAACTTTCATAGGTGAAAACATGTTTTCTCTATAAAAATCCCAGTGACCCGATGTTTCCCAGAGTTCTGCTCTTGCAATATGCGGAGAGTAAACAAATTGATAACCTCTCTTAATGTGTTCTTCTCTCCAGAAATCTTCAATTACTTTCCTAATTATTGCTCCCTTCGGATGCCACAATATTAAACCAGGGCCAAGATCTTCGTTTATACTGAAAAGATCAAGTTCTTTACCAAGTTTCCTGTGGTCTCTCTTTTTTGCTTCTTCAAGGAAGTTCAAATAATTTTTGAGCCTCTCTTCGGTTGAAAATGCAGTGCCGTATATTCTCTGGAGCATTTTGTTCTTTTCGTCACCTCGCCAGTATGCACCTGCAACCGAAAGTAACTTGAAATGTTTTGCATAACCGGTTGAAGGTAAATGAGGACCCCTGCATAGATCAACAAAATCTCCCTGCTTATATATTGTAACTGTTTTTTCTTCAATCTCTTCAATAATTTCAACTTTATAGTCCTGACCCATATCTTTGAAAAATTTTATCGTTTCTTCCTTGTTTAAAACTTCTCTTTCGAATGGAAGATTACTTTCAATAATTTTCTTCATTTCAGCTTCGATATGCTCAAGATCCTCAGGTGTGAACGCATGTTCAACATCGAAATCATAGTAAAAACCATTTTCAATGGCTGGACCTATCGCAAGTTTGGCATCCTTGAAGCGATGTAAAACTGATTGCGCCATAATATGAGACATGCTGTGTCTTAAAATTTCCTCACCTTCTGATGAACCAAGGTCTACGGGTTCCACTGAACAATTATTAACTAATGGCTCAATTAGGTCCATGAGCTTTCCATCTATCTTTCCTGCAATAGTTGTATTAGAAAGAGCATTAGCATCAGCCAAGGCTTCTCTCAAAGTAATTCCTTTGTTTAAAAAAATAGCTTTCCCACTTATTTCAATTTGAATGGAATTTTCCATTTTCTCCTCCAGAAGTATGGTGGGCGATAGTGGAATCGAACCACTGACCTCTTCGGTGTCAACGAAGCGTTCTACCTCTGAACTAACCGCCCAATTTCTTATAATTTATACGGAATTTGACTTTTTTGTCAAGATTATGAACAGAACTACATAAATCCTGCTAAATTAATTTTTTCAATATATTCATAATTATCACATCATAAACGTTATCTTCATACGAATAGATCGTAAATACAAAAATTCTACTTAAATATATTCTATGAGTTTTATGCTTAAGATTTTAGACTTACAAATTAAATGAAGAAATGAAAACACAGATTTTGAACATATCTCTCAACTATCCTGAGCAATTCTTACATTTTTTAGTATAGTCTTCTAATGTATGGGGAAGTTAAGTTTATAAACACAATCACCAGTACTTACGAAAATATTGTTATTAGCTACTTTCATCGATATTACTGCATGTAAATCTTCCTTGTTTATCTGATAGAAAGCTCCGCTTTTGAACTGGAACAGACCATTTGAACTACCGAAATAGACACTATTATTGTTGCATACGATAGAGGTAATGTACCCAATTGCACAAGGCAAGGAAGTTATTGTTTGGTTATCTTCGATAAGATACAACCCATTTTCAGAAGCGACGAAAGTTCCTTGAGGGGAAATACACATAGCTGAAATAAACTTGCCTTCAGTTCCTTTAAGTATACTGGCTGTTTTTCCCCCATCAGAATATATAATAATGCCGTTAGACTCTGTTAGAACATAGATTATATTATTATGAAAAATTATATTTCTAATCTTTATTTCTTCTCCAATAACCGTACCATCCCTAACTGTAACAGCCGGAATGTTTGAATCAACTCTTTCCCAAACATTGTTATCGAAATAGTAAATTCCACTTTCTGAAAAATCATATAGGGAGTTCGAAATATTCTGAAGGAAATTTCTTGAAAGTCCAGAATAGTTCGGAGGATTAACGTTTGAGACATTATTCGAAATTATATAAACACCTCTATCTGTTCCTATAAATTTTTCCCCTTGAAATGTTGCCTCAGAAAAAGCCTGCTCAAGAGGCCGCCCTATATCTTTCTTAAAACTTAGTACATTTATCCATTTACCTTCATTATACTGGTAAACACCCTCGCCTCTTGCACTAACTAAGATATCTGGTATATCTGGTGAATGAAGAAAATACAGAGGAGGCGTTAATACATCAATAGGGATTGCCTGAGGATTGCCCGAGATAGGGTCCTCTATCAAACCATTTCTTATTGTTCCAACAATAAGTTTGTTGTTATATTCACCCATAGATACGATGTGAGCAAAAGTACCAATCTTTTTAAAGTCGTTACCTTCATTTGCATACAGCCCACCATCAAAAGTAGAAAAGTAAATTTTATCATTTAATACATACAAATGATTTAAATCTGGAGGAATATCCATTATCATACCTACTGATGCAAATCTGTTTGTATCTTCTACTGATGAGAGGATTTCGACGTCATTCCCTCTGTGCATTGCAATAAAAAGTTTGTTCCTTCCTATAAAAGCTGCATCAATCTTCCTTTTTACCGTTGAAAGTTTGTTCGTTTCTATATCATAACGATAGAGATTTATTAAATAAGGGGTATTTGTGTACTCATTTGCAAAAATATAGAGATACTTAGAAGAGAGATAGAGCTTTGTAATACCTACTATATTTTTATAAAGCTGTATAAACTGTCTGCTCTCCGGATTGTAGCTGTATAAGCCAGACTGGCATCCTATAAACAGGGTATTGTTTTTTTCGCTGTAATAGAGTGCTCGAGCCAGAGAGAAAGGCGTTGGTGCAATTTTATTTTGTCCCTTACTATTTAAAAGTATAAGTTTACTGTTTCCTTCCACAATAAAAATTCCATTTGGAGTGATGGTAAAATCTGAAGGACTCCCTCTATACAAGACAGTAAAATCCTTACCATTTTGGGAAAAAACAATACCGTTCTCAAGGAGGAGATAAAGTGCTCCATCCTGCGATTCTTCGATCTTATAGACAGCAGGTGAAGGAAGTCCTTTGTTTATCGGTACCATTGGCATACTTACCGTTTCCTCTGACCTCACCTCATTTAATTTGTAATTCAATATAGTATCTTTCTTTTCAAGAAGGATACTTTCTTCAAGCGTTTCGTAGCTATCCTTCTGAATAACAAAGTTCACAACTTTATCGCTTGTTTTGATATAGAAATCACAAGGTGTCTTCAAAGGCTCCCTGTTCAACAAAAGTACTTCTGCCCCTTGCGGGGATGTATTGACCTGAATGTGATACTGCACAGGGGTAAAATATTCTTTTAGAACAAAAATACCCATAATGACTGCTACTACAATAATAATAAATCCCACGGGTCCGAAGATACTTAAAGGATTTGCATCACTTCTTTCTCTTTTAGATGTTTTCAACTTATGCATATTTTTACCTCATAAAGGAGGCGGCACTGGATCATTGGCAAAAGACACAGAAGTAAAACTTGTTAACAGAAACGTAATAATCAAAGCAAAAACTACAAGCTTAAAATACTTCTTTCTCATAATATACCTCCTTTAAATTTTATCATTTTTTTTCTTTTCGAAAATTAAAAATTGATTTCTTTTCCTTGCATTTTCCAAATTCTCGCCTCCTACTTATCATTCAAGGAACTCTTCCCTCTTTCACAACCATCATCTCCTTTCAAAGGGTTAAAACCTGTCCTGAACTTGTTTCAGGATTTGTTCCTCTTTTATACTCCTCTGTAACCTGCGCTCTTCCTCAGCAAGTTCTAATAGCTTAATCGTTTTTTTTTGCAAGAGGTTTTTTAATTTCTCCTCTATATAGAATCCGCTGAGAAAGAATGCGGATAAATTGCAAAGGCGGCAATTACAGAAGAGTAAGAAAGGAGTAAAGACTCTCAAACTTGAAAAAAGTTCCACTATTGTATTCGTCTTTGCTTTAATAATATGTTCGTATATCTTCTTTATTTTGCTTTTAAGTTTTTTCTCAAGAGCTTCCAGAACATCAGGATACACAAAATCAGAACAATTAATAGAGGCAGAGAAAAAGTTTTAAACTTAGAAAAGATCTCAGTTTTATTCAGGGTATACACAATCACTTTGCCATTTCCTTTGAAATTTACAAAGGAAAGGAAAAAAGTATTGGATGATATGAATCCTCCATGAACTGCTTCTCCTTCTACTTCTGGAGCATCTGCAATCTTTTCACAATTTCCGTTTGAATATGAATAAATTTCACCAATTATTTTGCCACTATCTTCGTACCAGAATACAGGTATAATAATGCTCTTAGTTTCTTTATCAAAGAATAATACTCTCATATATGAATGTACCTTGGACACCTTAGATGGAAAATTGCCTTTAAAGTTATAGCTTTTTCCTTTATTATTAACTATTATTAAGAATGGATTTTTTTGTAAAATAACTAATTCTTTAGTAATAGGATTATACATGCAACGATAAAAATTTCCTTCCACGCCGGTATTAATGTATTGCCAAGATATACCTCCATCCGTAGAATGCTTAACGCCTCCCCAATTCCCCATTGAACTACGCCAAACCCATAACTCTCTCATATTTTCTGGATTAAATAGTATCCCCTCGACATCTTCCGGAGTCTTTCCTGGAAGAGAAATCTCTCTGAAGCTCTTTCCGCCATCTTTAGTCAAGAGAATTTTTTGAAGACTGACTAAATAACCGGCTCCTTGTTGCGATGCACGGATCACAAAACATTTCGATGAAGATAGTATATCTGGCACAACAATAAATGGAGGGTCAGGAGAAGAACTTCCAGTGCCTGGCACTTCGTTAACGATTTCTCCATTACCTCTCAGTACATAAATAGCAAACTTCTCCTTACCCTTAATTCTGCCATAGACAAATACAGGAGCGTTGGGCAAGTGAGCAAATGTACTCATTATTGGACTTGCATACTCAAATGTATCAATTGGAGTAAATTTTGATGTCAAGTTTTTACTTTTTAATAGATGAGTTTTTTGAGGAGGCATGCTGTCATCGTATTGATAGCCTAATACGCCATCTTTATCAATACGGAATACATATACGCCTTTTGGAACTTCAAAAATTTCTGGCTGTATAGGAGCCCCTAAGACAGGGGCTCCAGCACATAAACTTGAAAACAAAAATATACACACGATGAAAATGTTAATAAACTTTCTCATCTTTCTACCTTTAATAGTAAAAATATTTTACCAATTGATTTCCTGAGCTCGGGGAATAGTCGTAGTAGTAGTGAACCATGTAGTCATAATCACGATTTCTGGGTGAATCAGCCCAGTATTTTGTCCCGTGTTGCGACATCCAGCCACTGTGGTATCCATCTTCGTTATAACTTCCGTCAAAATGATGCGTTTCGAAGATATTTCCATCATTTCGGCATATACCAATTCCTCCAACGTTATTAATTGCCTGTGTTGCGAGATAATATCTTGAGTTTACAAAATACTGCTGATCAGCGGTATTATCCTTGACGTCAGCATAGTAAGGTGAATAATTCCACTTTGGATGATATACATGATACCAACCATACATTTTACAGGCTAAGGCTCCTGCTTTCAAGGATTCTGAAGGCCAAAGTCCCTCCCATTCGTTTGGTAAAACATCCTGGACATAATCATAAAGAGGAACGGCGGCTCTTACATTTCCCCAATAATTGATATTACTGGAATGAGTGAAATAAACTGTTATGCTGCTTGGCCTTATCTGTTCGTTGTCTGTTGTTATTTTTGTATCATTAGCAGTGATTAACCCTTTTTCTGCTTTAAGATCTGCATCTGTAGGTCGTAAATCTTTAATAATATCGCCTCTATAATTTTTAACCAATCCTGTTCGTTCCATTTCCTCTTCTATTTTAACGGAAGCAACTTCTTCACTTGTCCCAAATCCATAGCCACTATCTACAAGCACCTTATAAGAAGGGACAATAATCCCTCCTATCTTCCAATTATTATCCTCCTTATCCATTACGATAACCCTATAGTTTATTCCATTATACAGCCATTTCTCTTCCCTGTCCAATCGCATATCAATTCCACAATAGAAGAAACGTTCTCCATCCAAGTTAGCATTCCTAGAAATAGAAGCACCTATTGCTGGAATAATTTCTTTTGGAAGTTCTTTAATGTTGACAAGTTTATATTCCTTCTCCCTGAAGAACTCTGAAGGATAACGAGAAGTAAAATCCTCCATATCTTTCCTTTCTGATTCAACAAAACAATTTATGTAAGAGGGAATATCACGGTTATTTACTGCCTCTACCATATTTTTGATTACAGAGAGACATTCATCAGATTCACTTGCTCTTACAGTGATCTTTGGTTCAAACCAAGCCACCGATAGACCCACCATCATAGTTATGGTTAAGAAAACAATCACACTGTACTTTAAAATTTTCATTTCTTACCTCCTATGGTAATTTTTACTCTTCTGTAATCTGTGATCTTCTCAGCAGATTTACTTCTCTCTAACCTGTGGTCTTTCTCAGCAGGTTATATTTTTATTTTCTTTTCACAAATCCCATAATTGCTTCCTTTTCTTTAAATTTCTTCTGCTTGCCTCCTTACTCAAGGTTTTTAAAGTTTTGAAAAAGATTCAACAAACCCTACTCTTATAAAATTCACATTTCCCCTGCATTTTTCAACAAAAACCTTTATAAATTCAATCTGCCCTAAACTTCCCACTACTGCTTCCGAATTTTTCCACCAACAAGCCATTTCGTCAACATCAATTTTCAGCAAACCACACTCTTATTGCACCACCTCCTTAAAATAACTAACTTAATTGCTATATCGTTAAATATCAGCTCTCATACTCTCTTAAAAAATTCTTCTCTCATATATAAGACTCATAAACTTGGAAAAAGTTCCGCATTTTTGAAAGAATTTTTAAAAAATTTTTTACCTTATCAAATTTCGCAGTGTTTCCTGAATTGGTATGAATTCGCAAAAGTCAGGATGAGATAGTATATTTTTACCTACCCGGCCCTTTTCGTTGAAATTTGAGGAGATTCTGAGCATCTTCTCGAAAAAATATCCTAATAAAGTAGAGTCTTGTTGTATGTATAACTACCTATTCAGCCACCTATGTATGGTATTAGCACAGAATTAAGACTTTTTATCCGTTGGAAAAGAAATTGGTACTACTACCTCTTTTTAGCTTTAAGGTCAGCAAGAATAATTTTAGGCGTAACGTCATTTACAGTATGAAAGTCAATCCTAAAGGAAATAGTGCTTATATTATTTGGCAATGGAAATTTTATGTTTATGCTATTTACTTTTGAATTTATTACAGGACTTTCAAATATTTTTTCATCATCTGCATAAGCTGTTAGTTTGGCATCTGATTTTACTTTAGTGCGATCGTCAAATCCAAAAATGCAACGTACTTCAGAGTATTGACCTTGTAGTATTTTGTATTTTATGAAGCTAAATTCTCGAAGATCTTTTCCATCATCAGTTAATCCATTTATACCTAATCCATGCTGATATGATTTACCAATGATCATAAATTCAGTATTCTTCTGATAAATATGTCCTTCCTCATCTATATACATATACCACTGATTAAACCATAGTTCAACACCTTTACCTTCGATGTCAAAAAAAGAGGTACCATTTGAATCTATATATTCAAATTCCTCTTTACCTGTCTCTTTACAGCCATATAAGAAAGAGCTTACTACAGCCAAAATCAAACAGACAATAATTATTCTCTTCAAATAGTACCTCCTAATCGATATTATATCTTAAACAAACAATAATTTGCTAAATACAAAAGGATTATTGAATAGTATTAGTATAATAAGCATACGGATTAGACGTCGAATTTGGATTAGGGTCAGGTTGATCATACTTTGCAGGGGCACAGAATTGTGCCCCTGCAACTTAGCTCAAAAAACTAACTAATTGTTATAGACGCTTATACAATATACATAGCTGTCTGCTCCAAAGTACACCTTTCCCTGATAAATAAGAGGCTTAGACCAAATTGTTTTTTGTGTTTTATAACTCCACAATAGAGTGCCTTTATCTGCATCAATACAGTAAAGAGTACCATATGCTGAACCAAAATAAATTTTCCCGTCAATAATAGTTAAAGGTGACTGTAAGAAATCGTTTGTTAATACATAATGCCATATTGAATCTCCGCTGTCTGCATTGAAACAGTAAATACCTCCGGCACCGACATACAACCTGTTTTCATAAACTTCAGGAGAAGTATTGCTACGTATGTTATCTTTCTGCCAAAGTAAATTACCATTTTCTGCGTCGAGACAATAGATTCCGTTCGAAGGTGTGCATACATAAACCTTTTCATTGTAGGCAGTAGTATAGAACATAGGGAGAAAATCAAGTTTTTCTCCTATCCTGTATTTCCATAGAAGTTTTCCATTCTCTGCATCAAAACATCCAATGTAATCTATCCCCTGTAAACTGGCATATATCTTACCCTGGTAAAAAGCAGGAGAAGAGTCAATAGGCGAATTTGTCGCGTATTTCCAGATCAGTTTTCCATCATTTGCATTAAAACAGTAAAGATATTCTCTTGAAATTAGATAAACTTTTTCATTATATACAGCAGGGGTGGAGCCAGAATAAGGCATGGATGGGAAATCATTAGGCACAGCAAATACAAGCTGTTTCCATAATAAATTGCCATTATCCGCGCTTAGACAAATAAGATAGGCACTTAGCTGGCCTTTGCTATCACGATTATAGGCATGAATATAGACTTTTCCATCGGAGACAACTTGCGAAGAGTATAAACTACTTACTTTTTCGTTATTATAAGCAATGCCTACGCTTTTTTCCCATACCAAATCCCCATTCTCTGAATTTAAACAGTACAGCATGTTACCCTCAGAAGCTATAAAAATATCTCCCTGATACAACGCAGGTGAAGAATGTATCGGACTATCTGCAATCTGCCTCCATACAGGTTTATTTTCTACGCAGAGTTCTATAACTTTTGTATTATTGCTACTATCAGATTCTTTTATCACATTATTTGGATTAATGACAACCTTTATATTGTGGCATCCCTCCAATGCTTGCCATTTTTCTGTAAAAGGAAACATTTCATAATTTCCTGCAACAGGAATAGGTATATTTTCGGTTGTAAAATTTTTATCATCAATATAAAGTCCCATAGTAGTGAATTTTGTTTCAGATAGAGTAGCATTGCTTGTATTATCAATTTTTACTTTAAACATGATAAGATCTCCTTCTACTGGATTTGTTGGTTCATAGGATATATCGTCTATTTTGAGAGTTACCTGCTTTGAAGCACATCCTGAAAAGGTAAACCCAAGTAAGCCAAAAACAATTATTAATAAAAACAAAATTCTTTTCATTAACTTTTGCCTCCTTATCTATTTTAGTCTGAAATAACACAAGGTCATAGGGAGATTTTATCTTCTTATGGTTTAACCTTGTTTTTATTAATACAACAACTATTTATTCGCACAGTGAATTACTAGTTGCAGTCAATATCCCGAACTATACCAAAATTCATAGGGTAAAAAAAGTCTTCACTACCCGAAAGAACTAAAGGATATGAAGAGTACATTTGGATAACCTTATAATATCCGCCTAAAGACATCGGACAGTGATAACGGTCATTATTATGTCCATCCACTAAGAGCGTGCTACCTCCAGAATATACAATCATCGTGTGCCAATTTGCTGAATTAGGGTCACTAGCATTTTCCAGCACATCGCCTTTAATAGCAGAAGAAAGATTAGAGGATTCATATCCTCTGCTATGCGAGGTTAAAAAGTTTCTTAAACTACCTACACCGACCCATGAGTTAGACCATGACCACGAGTTAGAATATATGTTAGCATCTTTTTCGTCGTCCAGCCAAGTATAATTACTATTATATTGATATTTATTGTATATACCTGTACCCTTATTGTCATAATACCATCCATTTGAGTAACTCGATGCATCTTTAACCATCCTACTACCGGCATAGTACAAACCTTGCGACACATAATTTGCACAATCCCCACCGTAAGCATTAGGGTAACTAAGTCCAGGATTAAAGTCTATATAGTTCCGATTATAATAATTGTCATGATGTCCAGATTTTGTTATAGAATCAAAATAATGATCAACACAAAAATCTGCGTACCAAAGTGCATTATCTGGATTATATGTGGCTTGTGGATAATACGAACCAGAAACCTCATTTGTGTAAGAGCTATTTACTTTAGAAGAGGAAGATGGGGCTTGGATGTTACTTTCCTCACTGCTCACAAAATCAGGAGATCTTGTTAAATCTGCTCCCTCGTCATAACTGTCCTTCAAAATCTTCCAAGAATCGTCTTTTCTTAAGAGAACAACCATATGGTAAAGACCTATTCCAGAAGTAATGCTTGTAGTGGCATTTTCAACCTCTTTTTTTAATTCTTCTATCCTGTAAGGTAGATTTTCTTTGAGTAACGGATCCTCTGTTGTTTTATAAAGCTCTTCAAGCTCTTTCACAACGGGTAGGTTATTTACATCAATATTTTCCTTTTCTCTTGTCCATAGAATTGTTATCCACTCGTATACCTCAATGGATGCTTTATTATTATTAACTTGAAAACTGTCTTTTATAGCGTAAATATCGGAATGCATCTCATTTATAGTTCCATTAAACTGTTTGATCCAATTGTGGTAGAAATTAATTCTATTTGCTTCATGCGTTCTTAGTTCAATAGATTCTCCTGAATAATCATTCAGAAATATATTTGCTTTCGAACTGTTTACAATAGCTTCGCTTCTTGTTTCATAAAAGCTGCTTAAGAACTGAACAGTAGAGTTTTCCAAATTTTCATCAGCTACAACTGTAGAAAATGAATTAATATTAAATAAACCTAAAGCCAAGGTTACCATAATGAGCACTGCTAAAATCTTTAAAACTTTTTTATTCATTTTTTATCCTCCTTGGATAAATTTTATATATCTTCTAAAAACTTTAAAATAAGTCTTGAAGAGATTCTGCTTGCCAAAATCCTGAAACAAGTTCAGGACTAAAGACTTCCTGATGCCGCTTCCGCAGTTTTCACCAAAAGCTGTCTCATTGACATTTATTTCTTTGTAATCTGCACTTCTTTCAACAGATTTATTTTTAGCTAAATACTCTCATAATGCATCATCTCCTTTCTAGAATTCTTTCATCTCATATATAAGACTCTCAAACTCCAAAAAAGTTCCATATTTTTAAGAGAATTTTTAAAAAAGTTTTCTCTCTCATCGAATCCAATGCTCCTAGGAGCTCAAAATTGGGGGCAGGTGGTAGTTTTATATACCTCTCCGACTATTTTCGTTGAAATTTGAGGGGAGTTTCGGATAATTTTTTCATATAAGCCAATTCTAAAATTTGCTATCTTTTTCAAAAAGTACTACGATTTCATAGAGTGAAAAAATTGCTCAATTTGGAGTATAATTATTCGAGGCAAATATGAAAAGGAAAATTTTTTTATTTGTTATGGCAATATTTTTAACTTTTTTAGGGGCTTATCTATACGAAAAACTTAAAAATAACCCGCAGTTTAGTAACGAAATTCAATGTGAAGTTGTATATTGGGAATCAGGAGATCTTGATATTGGGCGGTTTTTATCCAAAAATATTTATGTTAAGAACTTTAAAAATGATGAAAGTTCTTTCGAGTACATAGAGAAATATGCAAAAGAATCTCTACCAATTAAAGATCCTGAGTTAGATGTAGGTGAGATTATATTTTTCAACGATAAAGAGGCTGCTACAGCTATACAAGCTGTAGCAAAGATTGATAAGAATTCTTCAGCAGGTTTTACTCTATCATTCAATTACCCAGACAAACCTGAAAGGATTAAAAAGTTCAAGCAATCAATTGTAGCAATTTATTTTAGACTTCCAAATAAGGATCCTAAATTTATTAGGTTTCCTCAACCCGTATTCGAGAACCTATTCGAGAATTAGTAGGAGAGGAGTCCCTCTCCTACTAGACTATGCTAAGGACCTACGGAGTAGTTTCCGGAGGTGCTAGTGCAATATGCTGTTGAATCCCATCCATACCAGTGCGAATATGCAAATCCCCCTGTAAACAACAATTGTATACCAAAAGAACTTCCGTTAGGAATTCTAAATTCACTTCCAGGTTTATTTGCAAAAGTTGCAGTACAAGCTGCTTGATCCCTTGAGTTAGCATATTCTACATCCCAGTATGTCCTGTTCACCGACGGTGTGGGGTCGCTATGATCATAAACAATAATTGCAGGAATTGAGTAAGTCCACGATAAAGTGGGTGATTGACCAATTGTCACAGTATAAGAAACATTACTTACCGTGCTGGTAGGATCCCAATCAAGCAATGTTTCTGCTGAGGATAAAGGTACGTTATATATCCACGCAAGGTAAGTTTGATAACCTGAATTATATAAATACCATCCAGGAATCGTAGAATAATTGGTATAAGCAACAGCCCAATAATCGTAGGTATTATCCCCTTCATTTACTAACTGGTAAAACTGGATACCGTAACTCACTTTCCCGTAAGGTGATCTTTCACTATAATTTGTGCAAGAGCCTTTAAGTACCCAACTTGCACTTGCCTGAGTGCCTAGTTTCGACGAAGACCTGGCATCTGATAATGAATCGCTGTAAGTTTCTTCTATCCAATTGGTAATTGATTCCAAATCAGGAGTTTCTAAGTTTGAACGCCCTTCAATTTCATCTGTAGCTCCATTGGGAAGTATTCTAAGCCCATACAAAACCGAATTGTATTGCTCATCATCACCCCAGTCTAATTTTATGCTTGGATTGTGAATTAAAGCAGTTTCTTCCATCTCATTTCTTAATTGCTTAACATCGTCTTTGTTTGTTGGAATATCTTTAACGCTAAATTTTACAAGCCCTTTTTCAAGCTGTTGCCTAAGAAGATTTTTATCGCCAAAAGTAATGAAACACATACCAGGCTTTGACAAAGGTAAAGAAGAAATATCTTTTTCATCTACGATTTTTGTATTATATCTTGCCTCTAGTGTCTCAAGAAGTAAACCATATTTACTGGTTGAATAGGACGGAATTACTACAAAGACATCTATTGGTTTCCTGCTAATACTTTCAATACTATTTGAGGATCTGCCCAATGTTTTACTTTGCAAAACACTACTAAGTATTAAAGCAAAAATCAAAAATAGAAACACCAACTTCTTCATTTTTAACCTCCTAAATTATAGTTTGTTTTTTAAAACAAAAAAAACACTTTTCGGTTTAAATGTCTCGCTTAACGCTCAAAACATTTTCCATTTTCTTTCTTTTTCTTCTTTCCACCTCCTTATCACCGGAGCCTTGCCCTCATTCATGATACCATCACCTACCTTTCCGAGGGAGATTTCGCTCCTGTGGAAAATTTACTTCTCATATATATAATGCTTGAGAGTGAAAAAAGTTCGGTTGGGAGCTTTAATTTTGTTTTGGCAGTATCCACTTTACTACATTACCTCCATAGCCTACTACATCTCCACTTTCAGGATCTATGAGATAGAAATCCTGATGGGTAACAAACTGCTCCTTATTGGTACCTCTCTCTGCAGAGGGAGAGCATGTTTCTCTTTCTTCTAATTCTCTATCAACGTCTACTGTTACAAGATAAAAGAGTTTACCATTTGGTATTTCAAGAGATGCAAAGCCAGTTTCAAATAGTTTTAAATATTCCCCATAGGTAATAAGTATGCATTGAGGATTTTGTGGCATCTGTCCGTGGGATAGGTACCTTTTAGATAAACTCACTGAGTCTTCTATTGCTTTTTCCTTTGTAAGGTATCCTTTTGGTAAATCATGCGAAGGAAGAGTAATATCACTTAAGTCTTTTACTTCAGATGACTTGGAATTTCTTGGAGTTGCTATCATGGTAGCTCCAACAGAAAAGATAAGAGCTAATACAAATGAGACTAATATGATTTTTTTCTTTTTTTGTACTACCTACCTTCTGAGACTTTTTTAATTTTCTCCTCTCATATATAGACTTCCAAACTTGAAAAAAGTTCCGCTTTCTTGAAAGAATTTTTAAAAACTTCCTCTATAACGCTACATTTGGAGAGGTTCTTTCTCTAAATGACCGCTCTCTATCCAAAAAACTGCATCACAGATGCGTTTCAATTCTTCCATGTTTGGGCTCGTTATGAGAATTGTAATGCCCTTATTCTTTAAATCTTTGAGAACTTCGTGAACGGCTGCTATTCCCTCACGGTCTAAATTGCTCGTTGGTTCGTCAAGAAGCAATAACTCTGGATGCTCCATCAGAGCCTGAGCAAGACCCAGCCGTTGAATCATACCTGTTGAATAGGCTCTAACAGGTCGTTTGTCGTCAGGGTTCAGCCCTACAAGCTTCAGAGTTTCAATGATCTCCTCTCTCCCGATTTCGTTCCTGATCGAGGCAAGAAGCTCCAGGTTTCTTGCTCCACTCAGGTAA
>MNXV01000091.1 GCA_001871575.1 Caldisericum sp. CG2_30_36_11 | reverse complement strand
CATTTACAATAACTCCTACATCTTTTCTCTGAATCAGGCTCTTAATAACATTAAATCTACTTTTTGTCTTTTCAGTAACCTTCAACTTGAATTCCTCGGGAATAATTGGGAGATTTTGCAACACCCAGAATTTATACTTTTTATCGTAATCTTCTGGTTCAAACAGTTCAACAAGATGGCCCAATGACCATGTAATAATGAATTGTTCGTTTTCGAAAAAATCTTTTTTACCATCAAATTTACCAAGAGCCCTCTTTACATCGAGAGCTACAGAAGGTTTTTCGGTTATGATTAATATTTTCATTCAATATATTATATAAATCTCTATAAATACAAAATCCCCGGATTAACCGGGGATATCAAACTAATGTAAAGGTTCAGAATTACTCGACCATATCAACGTTTACGGCTTTGTCGCCTTTGTCAGATGCTTCGAGTTCATATTCTACTTTTTGACCTTCTTTTAAAGTCTTGTAGCCACCAGACCTAATTGCTGTGTAGTGTACAAAGAGATCCTTCCCGCCATTGTCGGGAACAATAAAACCAAATCCTTTCTGAGAGTTAAACCATTTAACTCTCCCTGTAAGTCTTTCCAACTTAAAATACCTCCTAAAAAATTCTGCACTCTGTGCAGTTAACAAATTATAACTTAAAAAATTTTATTTGCAAATGAAAATAAATCTATTTTTAATTTTAAACATTAAACAAGGTCTCTTACGAAAGTATAGAAAGAATCTGATGAAAAAGAGCTCAGGTTACAGAAGATTAAGAATAAAATATCATGCTAGTGGACCTTAAGTCCCAGTGAACCTTTAGTCCCGAAAAACCTTCAGTCCCGAACTCGTTTCGGGATTGTTTCGGGATTGTTTCAGCATCTCTCCTCTTTTGTCATTCCGCAATCTTTTCCTTGCTAGGCAAGCACTTGTTTCAGCATCTTATATTTTAAAAAACAGAATAAAGAATTAGACCCTGAGACAAGCTCAGGGTGACAGACAAGAGTGTGGTCATGCTGAACTCGTTTCAGCATCAGGGTGACATTACTTGATTCAAGACAGGGTGACAAAAACCTGTCCTGAACTTGTTTCAGGATAGAGTTTTTCAGAGACCTCATTATATTTATATACACTTAATTTTTATGACATATAAATAGTGGAACAAACAATCCGGATCTAACGCCTGTGGAGACCTGACCTCTATCTATTATAAATCTGGGGAGCAAGTTGGATTGGATGGAATATAAATCTCTCTATTAAGGAAAAGATAGCCTCCCAAATAAATAATCTACCGAAAGCACACTTATAAGTATAAGGTAGTTACTCTAGAGTCTTCGAATACTTGCTCCTCTATTTTATACCATCTACTTTTTCTAATATCAACTTTGTAAGGTTCTCTGCTAAATTCATATCTTTTGTGGAAAGCTCTGAAGCTGGAGGATGGATACAACCAATCTTAAATAGACACCCTTTATATGCAACAATAATGTCTGCTCCTGTTGGACTTATTTTCCTTGCAGACCTATCTCCAATTCTTCTCTCAGCCAGGTCTTCAGGGTCAAGACAAACTTGGTATGCACCGCACCTATACCAATCAAATGCTTTATCTAGTATCTCTTTACTATCAAATTTGGCAGCAATTATATCAAAAATAATCCCATCGTCATAGTGAATTGATATCCGATTTTTTTGCGTTGCAAGGTCACTCTTAGCAATTTCATCTGGTGACATATTTGAATAATCTGCATTCTCTTCATAACCGTTATATACTACAAAAGTTACTGGAACTTCATCTACTATCTTTTTGATCTCGCCAGTCTTTATAAAGCTCAATTCTTCTTTTGTAATCGTTATATCTGGAAGTATCTGGAAATATTCATTCTTTGAAGTGGCGAATAGCTCAGTAATTACTACAAGGCTAACTCCAATAAGTATAACTAAAAGTACTATCATAAATTTTTTTGTTTTCATTTTTATCTCCCTTTTTACTAATCTACATTACTAAAGTAACTTGGAGTCCGTGGGCTCCACGTACCTGAATAGTAAAGATACCCCTTGTAGTTAGGATCCATTATAAGGTTCATCGGAATAAAAGGAGAGTAATGCCAGAACCTGAAATATCGGCCTTAACGATCATTTGTGAATATTTTTTATCCTTCTAAAATCCTTTTTGCTCTGGATATCCATTCTTTATCGGCAAGTAATGCTCTACCTATACCTACAGTATCTGCCTTTCCACTTTTTATTATATAATTTGCAAATTCGGGAGTTCGAATACCACCAGTAACGTTTATCGGCACATTAATAATTTCTTTAAGAGCCTCGCTGTACTGAACATAATATCCTTCAATTTCTTTTAATTCTTTTGGTCTGCTTCCAGAATAACCACCTGATATATCGATCATATCAACGCCTTTCAATAAAATCTCTTTTGCTCCTTTTAAACCTTCCTCAAATGCAAATCCCTCGGGATAGAAATTAAACTGCGGTGGATTATCAGATATTGGAAATCTAACAATAATCGGAAGATTACCGATCTTATGCTTTGTATCCTCCAATATTTCAATCAAAATTCTAATTCTATTGGTCAGGTTGCCTCCATATTCATCGTTTCTTTTATTCGAAATTGGCGAAAGAAATTGATTTATCAGAAATCCGTGCGCGGCATGAATTTCTATCATGTCATAACCCGCATCATTACCTCTTCTTGCAGCATCTCCGAAAGATTCGACTATTCTTCTTATCTCATCCTTTGAAAGATCTTTCTCATTAATAGAGTTCAGGGGTTTCCTTGTATCACCTTCGGCTTCGACAACAAAATCACTCTCGTCTTTATTTGCCAACATTGTCTTGAGTTCTGGAATATTAAAGAGGTTTGCACCTGCATGATTAACTTCAACGGCAACTTTGACCTCATTTTTATGAATAAAATTAACTAATTTTTTATGTCCTTCAACAAATTTATCATGGGATAAAAGCAACTGATTTGGCATAACCCTGGATTCAGGCGATACAAAAACATTTTCAGTAATTACCAAGCTCATACCTAGTTTCGACATTTTAGAGTAGTAATCAATCACAGTTTCATTTATAAACCCACTCTTTTCTGGATTTCTTACTGCAAGAGGTGGCATTACTACCCTATTTGATAGGTTAATATTTTTTATTTTAATTGAAGAGAAAAGATTCGGCATCCTGTCCACCTTAATCTTTATTCTTCTCCGTAAAACTTCTTATCTTTAATTTCGTCTGGCAAATATTTCTCTCCTTTTACAATATGCCCTTCAAAATCATGAGGGTATTTATAATCTTGTCCATATCCCCAGTTTTTCATAAGTTTTGTTACAGGATTTCTTAATTTTTTAGGGACCTCGAGACTTCCAGTTTCTTCAATTGTTTTCTTCACTTCGCTTTCTGCGATATAAAGCGTATTGCTCTTTGGTGCTTTTGCAAGGTAAACAACAGCTTCTGCAAGTGCAAGGTAACCCTCGGGAGGACCTACAAAATGAAAGGCCTGTTGGGCAACGTTTGCAACTACAAGCGCATTTGGATCTTTTAAACCTACATCTTCTGCGGCAAACCTTATCATCCTTCTTGCAATGTAAAGAGGATCTTCACCTGCTTCGATCATTCTGTACATATAGTAAAGAGCAGCATCAGGATCACTTCCACGCATGCTTTTTATAAAAGCAGAGATTAAATCATAATGAAGTTCCTCTCCGTATAAAAGGGTTGCACTACCCGTAAAACTTTTAAGATCCGATTCTTCTATTATCTTTTTACCTGTTGAGTCGAAAATTGCTTCAACAAGGTTCAAAGCCTTTCGTGCATCACCATCGCTTGCCTCCGCAATTAATTTTCTTGCATCAGGAGTAATTAAATAATTAGAAAAAAGTTTATCCTTCTTGATGGCATTATCGACAATCTTTTCAATGTGAGGAACTGTTAGTTTTTCAAAAACGAAAATTGAAAGTCTTGAAAGAAGAGGAGAAATAATATAAAAAGAAGGATTATCTGTTGTAAGTCCAATAAGAATTATGTCTCCCTTCTCAACCGGTTCGAGGAAAGTATCTTGTTCCTTTTTGTTAAAATGTTGAATTTCATCCACTATTACCACAGGCGTAACATCAGAAAAATTTTTCTCCTTAACGAGCACTTCAATAATTTTTTTGACATCTTTAATATGTTCTGTGGTTGCTGAAATTACTACTTTCTTTCTATCCTTAGCTGCAAGGAAAGCAATGGTTGTTTTCCCATTGCCAGGTGGTCCGTAAATAAGAAAAGATGATAGCATACCACCTTCAAGCATTTTCCTTAGTGGTTTATTTACTCCAAGCAAATGCTCTTGACCTACAAAATCATCAAGGGTCTCTGGTCTCACCCTTTCTGCCAGAGGCCTCTTAGATGAACCACTTTGCTCAAAAAGTTCCATTAAATTTCTTCAATTTTAGATAATTGATCAAGCAAGTAATTTCTAATATCTTCTGGCTTTTCTTCTTTATAAACTATCTCACCATTTTTAAGAATAGGTACAAGTGCTTTATCGTAGTTATCTTCATGAAATTCTTCCGAAAAAGGAACAACCTTAAACTTCACGGTTCCATCCTTAAATGTCCTGTACACCTTCTTCCTTCCTGAAAATTTTCCTTTCTTTGCAAGGGGTTTACCTTCAAGTTCAACTATATCCATCGCAAAATCAATAGTGTTTGCATTTGCGATAGAAGTACCCACCCCGAAGCCATCTGCCCCGGCTTTTATAAGATCTGGTATTACATTTTCATCTAGCCCTCCAGAAACAAAAACCTTTACTTTTTCAAAACCTCTTATTCGTAGCTCCCATTTAACTTCCCTAACAATATCTATAATAGAGCCCCTTCTGGATTGAGGAGTATCGAGCCTTACCCCCGAAAGCTTATCTTTAATAGCATTAGCAGCTTCTATCGCCTCAAATTTTTCATCACCAAATGTATCTACAAGAGTAATGCGCGGGATTGATGGATCTAAAATTTCATCAAACGCTTTTATTGCAACACCAACGTTACCGAGGTTTATGACGAGCGCGTGCGGAAGCGTACCAGTAGGATTTTTCCCTATTACCCTGGCGCCAATTACACTTGATACCCCATCACACCCTCCAATATATGAAGATCTATCAATTAATGGAGCTAAAGCAGGATGCATTCTTCTCACTCCAAATGATAAAACAGATTTTTTACCTGCGAGTTTTTTCACTCTTGCAGCCTTTGTTGCAATTCCAGAAGCTTCACATATAAGTCCAAGAGCTGGTGTTTCGTATTTTCCGAAGTCAAGGTATTTGCCTTCAATAACCATAACTGGTACGGGGGTCCCTTCAACGTCTCTTGATTTAAAAATACTGCCCTCTCTCAAAGCCCAAACATCGACTGGCCTATCCTTTAAAATTTCAATTACTTCAGGAAGCCCAACAAAAACTGCCCATGGATTTTCCAAATGCTGCACTGTGAATTCGGCAAGTGCATGATTATTTACTCCTTTAGCTTTGAGAATTTCTTCTGCCCTAAAAAAATAAATATCGGTTGTAAGTCCTTCTTTAATTTCTTCATCTTTTGCAATGAAAAACATTTTATCCTCCTGTGGTTTTGTCGCTGAGATACTCTTTAAAATATTTTCAAGTTCTTCAAGCTCTTTGCCTGCAAGTTCAAATTCTCCCCTTGATACATAGTCCTTATACTTTTCGAAATGTTCATATGCGGATTTTAAAAGATCGGGCTGAGTTGTTGGTGTTTCTTCTCTGGGAGGTTGTACCTCGCTAAATAACAAATTTACGGCATCATCAAACGTATCTCCCCAAACGAGCTTATTTTGAGTTGCAAGAACAATTTTCTTAACCTGAGGGAAACTACCTGAACCAGCTTTAAGGTAAACAGGCTCAAGATAGAGGAGCGAATGGTCAATTGGCATAACAAGAGTATTTCCTCTAATTACCTCGGAACCCTGTTGATTCCATAGAGTAAGTACCTTAGAAATTTCTGAGTCCTGGTCTATTCTAATTTCGATTTGCATTGGTCCGTAGAACAATTTTTCCTTTGAAAACTGATATACAATTAACTTTCCGTAATTTGGTAGGTCACATTGGGCCACAGCAAGCGCAATGATATTATTCTTTCCCAAAGGAGTAAAAGGATATGCAGAAACAAAGTTGTAAGTATTGCTATCAGGATCTTTTAGTATTATAAAATAAGGTAAAACTTGTTGAGTTGCTGAATAATACTTCTCTTGTGCAATTGTCCATTTATCTTCTTTGTTGTAAAAAACTTCAGGGTCGTTCATATGATAAACACTGTAAATATACCCCTGAATCTCCATAAGCTCGTCTGGATAACGCATATGTTCCTTTAAAAATTCGGGCATTTCAGAATAGGTTTTAAACAGTGTTGGAAATGTTTTCTTATAAGTTTGGGCAACAACATCACTTTCATCAATAATATAAAAATTTACGTCTCCGGTATATGCATCGACGACAAATTTTATGCTATTTCTAATATAATTAATATCTTCTCCTTTGAAGTTTATCGCTTCAGAATATGGAAATAAAGAAGAATAAGTATACGCATCCCCCATCCAGTAAAGCTTGCCATCGTCTCCAAGCACAATATAAGGATCCTGAGCAAATTCAAGGAAGGGAGCGATTTTCTCGACTCTAGTTAACACATCTCTGTTTATAAGTATTCTACTTTTAGAATTTAGATATCGAGAAAGAATTATGTTTGGGTCGCTATACTGAATAGCAAAAATTAAACGATTTAAAGGGTTCATAGAAATTCCTCTGTCTCCCTGATATAAAGCATATGCATTATCCTCACCCTTAGGGTAATCAAATTCGGGAGTTGTGGTGTTAACAAAAATATATTCGTTTGTTAGTTCTCCAAAATATATCTCCGGTCGAGTAACCTCTAAGCCTGGTACTGTGGCAACAGGTGGAACGTCCTTAATGAGGAGGTTTGGAAGTCCATCTGATGCAAATTCGTTAACGGTGTTCATACATATTCCGTAGCCATGTGTATACTTTAGGTGAAGATTCACCCATGTTTTGGAGTTATCAGGGAGTAATTTCTGATCTATCTCTCTTGCTCCGACGAGGACCTCTCTCAGATTACCATTTATAACATATCTATCAACATCAATGTCATTAAAAGAGTAATAAAGCCTTACTGCCTGTATTTGCTGATAAGTATCTTTAAGCGCGCGCCAATCCCAAAATCTTAAATTGTCTGTAAGCTCTTTATCGTTGTTTAGCTTTTCCACTGTAAGCGGTTCTACGTCTCCAAATTGCTTAAGATCTATTTTATCGAGTCCAAAAGCTTCACGCGTCCCTTGTATATTGTACGAAAGAAAAGTTTTTTCTCTTGCAAGTTCATTGGGTTTTACAACAAGTGATTGAAAAATAAATGGCAAAAATCCATACAATAAAATACCAACAACAGCCCCAACAACAAGTATTTTTATAACATTTGTTCTGCTTGTAAATCTTGGGACTATAGCATATACAAAGAGGAATGCTCCACCTCCAAGAAACAGAACTGAAAGAAGTTTAAAAATAGGAATTCGTATATAGTAATCTGTATAACCGATACCAAATACAGCACCACTTGAAACAAAGAGGAGCGAGTATATGCTGAGGTAGATTCTCGTTGCAAAGAGTATAAATAAAATTCCTCCAAGGACAGCAAGAAGATTTGTTGCCCTTATTACTATTGGTGAAAGCGGTGGAAAACTCACTCTTATATAAAACGCATAAACAATTTCTTCGACTATAAATGCAACAATAAATATACCTATAAGATAGGAAACAATCGAGGAAAGGAAAGGGTAAGTAAACATATAAAATGATGCAGGGATATTAAAAATAGGGTCTCTAACAGTAGTTGCCGTTCTGTTTAAAAACATAAAAACTTTCATAAAACTCGATGAGAGAGCCCCTGCAAACATAAATGCAAGTATTAAGGGGACGAAGCGTCTTGCTAATTTTACAAGCTTCTCCCCTATTTCAAGCTCCTCTCTTCTCATTGGAACATAAAATACGATAGAGAAAACTAACCATGAGAAAAAGAAACCTACGACATACAATAAAAGTTGCATCCATATCCTTTTTAGAAAAGCACTTATAAAACCTAAACTTTTGAACCATAACAGGTTCACCTGAAAATTTACTAATCCAAGGAAAACTGAGATTATAAGAACACCAATCATTCCAATTATAAATGGGATTTTTATATCTTCAAAAAGTATAACTTTTCTGTCCTTTATTCTAAAAATCCGTATTATAAGAGGGATAAAGAACACTAAATACATTGATAGTATTATAATACTTATCATTATTAACCACCTTCCTTCATTTTAAAAAAGAGAATGCTGTTCATTTATATATTATAGGATGAATGAATAAAAACACTAATAATAGTATTTGCTTTTAAAAATTTAAGTTATTACAAAAATAACCGCCACAGACTTTCCTGTTCCTTTAAAGACAAATGTTATAAACAAAAAACTCAGGAAATGGTATTTTTTTACTACAAAATTAGCCTTTTTTCTCTATTGCTCTTCCTAAAATTAATACTGCCTCTCCTCTTGTAATAGAAGAAAAAGGATAAAAATAAATTTTACCATTTGCATTCACTCCCTGGACAATTCCCAAATTGTAAGCAGTAAGAACTTCCTTAAACCCAAAATAATCTCCGTCAATGTCTGAAAATGGATTTGGAGTGTCTAAAAATTTAAATTCAAGGGCCCTAATCACCATTGTAGTAAATTCTCCTCTTGTGATGTAGTTATTCGGAGAAAATGCATAAGACGAAACACCTATTACAATACCTCTTCGGTATGCCTCCTCAATTAAATTAAACGCCCAATAAACTCTTGGAACATCATTAAAAGTAGGCTTTAAGTATCTTTGCGGTGTTATGCTTATCACCCTCAAAATTAGAGCAACTGCTTCAGCTCTTGTCAAATTATTTTGAGGTCTAAAAGTTCCATCAGGGTAACCATATATAATTCCCCTGCTATAAAGAGTAAAAAGGTATTTAATTAGCTCTGGATCTTTTACATCATCGAATGGAGCAATGGTCTGCGGTTCGTTTCCTACAAGAAAAATTGTAGTGGCAAAATACTTAGGCAGCGCAAACTTATTCATATTTTCTGGTTCTTCGATTTTCTCATTAGCCATGCTTGTTGTTAGCCAGAAATTCATTCTATAAGTTCCCGCTGAAACAGGACTGCCACTATTGCTCTTTTGATTCCACTGTTCTTTAAAAATCTTTACTTCGTCAGGTTCCAAATTTATTTCTGTAATAACCTGAGCAAACATCTTCCCCTGGGACCATCTATAAAATCCTAAATCATTTTTTGCGATATTAAATATTACAAAATCGTAAGTCTGTGCAGTGTTGAAAGTCAATTTTTGAAAAACATTACTTTCATTTGAAATGGTAAAAGTTATGTTTACAGTTTCCCCGAGTTTGTAAACTGTTTTATCTGTCTCAACCTTTACTAAAATTCCTCCCTCTCCTTTTGCCGGAGAAACCTTAAAGAAGGTAAACAAAAGAAGCCCGGTCATTAAAATCGGTAAAATTTTCTTCATTAAAATCATCCTCCCTTTTTCAGTTTAGACTTCTTCAATATCTAAAAAGTTCCAAAGATTTAAAAGGCCGATAAGTTTTTTTTGAATGTTTAAATCTAAATCTCCCCTAATAAAGCTTTAAGATAAAAAGAAACTCTTCTAAAAAAACTATCTATATCTTCATTTACAAGGAGATCAACATATCTATTTAGTCTTGAAGTACCTTTTCCTACAAATACAATTCTGCCTCTCGAGAAGTCAACCAATGAATTAGCTGGATACACCTCAAGAGATGTCCCCACAATTAGAAAAAGATCTGAAAGATAAACAAGCTCTTCTGCTTTTGAAAAGTCTTTCACATTCTCGCCAAAAAATACTATATCAGGCTTTATAAGACCTTTGCACGAGTTACAATGAGGAATTTTTTCCTCAAAAATTTTTCTTTTCATCTCTTTAAGTCTGTATTCTTTACCACATTTAAGGCAATAAGATTTATGTATGCTTCCATGGAGATTTATTATATTTTTATTACCAGCCCTTTCATGCAATGCATCTATATTTTGCGTGATAACCCCGTTTAATTTGCCTACTTCTTCAAGCCTTGCAAAAAACTTGTGAGTATAAGTTGGCTCGCAGGAATCAAGCATCTTTATAAACTCTCGCGCAAAATCATAAAAAGGTTTCGGGTCTTCAATAAAACTTATAAACTCAAACACCTTATCAGGATCATATTTCCCAATAGTATAAATACCAGAAGGGCCTCTAAAATCGGGTATGCCAGCATTTGTAGAAATGCCTGCACCAGTTAATACAACTGTTTCTTTTGATTCTCTTATAAAATTTGCGCAGAGTTCATTTGCTTCTTGCATTTATTGCAAAGACTGTATAACTTTCTTAACACTTGTAATCTGCCTGGCAAGGTCTGGATTGAATTTTTCAGCAACTCGCTCTGCTTCGGAATAATAACCCAGTGAACCTTTTATATTTCCCTGCCTATAAAAAGCTTCACCTATAAGAAACTGAATTGTTGCATAATTAACGGGGTTGTCCACTTCTTTAAAAAATTTCAATGCCTCATTGAGGTTCTGAATCTCTTTATCAAGAAATGAGCTGTTATTTGAAAGCACAAATAGATCTTTATAAACAATTGAAAGGTTGTATTCGGCATTAGAAAGTTCTAACGGATTTGTTTCTTCAACAAAATATTCTGTCGAAGTCTCTAAATAATCTTTTGCTTTTAACAAAAATTCCTTTTTTTCTTCTGAGGATATTTGAGAAAGCTTAAAATAACACAGACCAATTGAGTAATTTACAGAAGCAAAATCCACAGGTGTAGACTCAACATCATAAAGCTTAAGGGCTAAATTAAAATGTGTTATTGCATCCATATAATTCTTTTGAGGGTCCATCCCGTTGTCTCCTATTCGCATATGGGCAATTCCAAGGCCATTATGTGAAGAAGCAAAATCAAACGGGTCTTCGTCCAGACTAGAAAATTTTAATGATTCTTCAAAATATAAAATTGCCTTCTCAAAAATATCGTGTAAATCGTTACCTGAATAAAATTGTGATAAAATAAGGTAAGAACGTGCAATAGCATTGTATATTAAAGATAAATTATCGCTTCTGCCGGATATATTTACGATTTCAAGAGCATTATTAAATATAAAAATCGCTTCAAGAATATTATTCTGTTCGTTGCCGTCTCTTAGAGCAAGGTAAGAGTTTGCAAGGTTATAATTCACAGAAATAAGTTTCTCTCTATCAGAATCTCCTATTAAATCAATTGCATTTTTATAATGCTGGATAGAGAGTTTTAAATTATAGTTTCTATCCTCAAGGAACGCAAGCTTATAAAAGAGGAAGCCCTTCAATTTTTTAACATTTATCTGCGCTTCATTATTGTTTAATTTACTTGAAATTTTCTCAGCTTCATCGAAAGAAAGAAGTGCATTTATGATATTATTCCTTGATTCTTCTGCCTCTGAAATCAAAAGATAGCTATTTCCTATAGCAATAAATAATTGGATCCTCTCGTTATCAGATTTACACTCCTCAAGGCATGTTTTTAACTCTTTTAAATTTTTCCTTATTTCTTCAAAAGTTCTTTCTAAGCTCATCTAATGGTACCACCGTTGTGGTACAAATATTAATATTCCTTGTACCAATCTTCTCCGGCTTTTTCAAGCATTATACTGGCAAAGCTTCTAAATTGTTTGTGTTCAAAGTATGGAGTGGCCCTTTTGCTTGCTTCATAAATCTTCATATAATTCTCAACACCTGAAGTTAGAAGCCATGCTCTCATATCATCTTCGTTTGGATAGTAAGCAGTGAAATCTTTCCAGACCGCTCTTCCCGCAAGGAAGCCAGAGGCACCATTATTGGAAGCAATTTTTACATTGTAAACAAACTCTTCAATATCTACACCAGCGCTTAATATCACCCATGGGACAGTTGAGGTTTTCGTAATTTCACGACATGCATCCTCTGCATCCTTGATTGAATAAACCTCTTCTCTTTCCTTTTTATCAAAGTAGCCTTTATGAAATTCTTTTACAAATTTAAGATTAACAGGAAATTCAAGTTTTAAAATATCAACACCATACTCTTTCTTAGAAAATTCCCTTGCAATTCCAATAACAATTTCTGGTTTTTTCTTCGCATATTCAGATGAATCAGTTGATGGCTCATCGTCTTTAAAAGCATAGCCAACTGGCTCAAGAACAAATGGAAGATCGTATTTTTTACATTCCTGACCAAGAGATTTTACAATATTTTCCTGGTATTCTTTTATTTCAAGTGTACTATCAGGTCGGTAATAAAGTAAAAGCTTAACTGCATCTGCGCCAACCTTTTTAATTTTCTCAACGCTCCATCCTTCAAGAAGGTGTGTTTTCTTTTCTCTTCCCTTATAACCTGCAGATTCTGTTCCGCTTTTCTCGGTTGCAAGAAGAAGTGCAGAGTTTTTACTCAAATACTTTAAAGATTCTGGCACACCAAATTCAGGATCCATAAGAGTAGCACTAAAATAAGAAGAAAGTACTGAAGTAACAAGTCTTTTTGCCATAGTCATATCAGCATAACCAATACTGCTTTTATCCTTCCCTGTAGCATCAGCAAGCATCTTTTGTAGTGACCCTCTTTGGTCAATTGCAAGCATCCTAAATTTTCCTTCCCTATCAACAAGTCTTGAAATACCTTTTAACTTACCTGCAGAAATGCTTACTTTTTCCATATAAACCTCCTTAATCTCTTTCTAAAACCACTTAAATTTTATCACATTTGGTAAACTTGTAAAGCGAAAATTATTTTTGCTGCGAATTCACTAATACGATGAATGAATTATTTTTTAGATACTGTCCACAAAAACAAAAATATTATTTTTGTTGCAGTAAAATGTAGTTAATTCTTTTATAAAAATCATTCTCCAAAAGTAAATCTTCGTGCGTTCCTACTCCTTTTATATTTCCATTCTCTAATACCACTACTCTATCTGAAATTCTTGCCGTAGAAAGTCTATGAGCTATTATAATGACCGTGCTATTATTTTTAAGCTTCATAAAAGCATTATTAATTTTATCCTCAGTTTCTAAGTCCACAGACGAAGTAGGCTCGTCAAAAATAAAAACTTTTGGAGAAAGTATTAATGCTCTTGCAAGAGCCACTCTTTGCACTTCTCCTGCTGAAAGGTTAATACCTCCTTCTCCAATCACAGTATTAAAGCCATACGGAAGCTTATGAAGAAAATCTACGGCAGCTTCTTCTAAAGCCCATTCTATTTTCTCTTTACCAACATCTGTTGAGCCATAAGTAATATTCTCATACAATGTAGCATTAAAAACATAATTCTCGGAAAGAAATAATTTCACTGCTTTTCTAAGGGAAATTAATTTAATATCTCTTATATCAATGCCATCTAAAAAGATTCTACCTTCCTTTGGGTCAAAAAACCTTACAATAAGTTTTGCAAGAGTTGTTTTGCCTGAACCAGTAGGGCCTACAATTGCAGTTATTGAATTTGGAGGAAATTCAATATTTATATTTGATAAAACAATTTTATCTCCATAACTGAACAAAACATTCTCTATGCCAATCCTCCCTTCTTTTGGAACAAAATCTATTGCGTCATTTTTTTCTACTACATCTGGCTTAATTTCTAAATACTCTTTTACTCTCATCAGGTTAACCCGCACACTCTGAAAAGAAAGGATTAGATTAGTAAGGCCTGCAATTGGTTGATAAAGGATGCCTGTGAACATCATAAACGCCATTAGTGTCCCAATAGTCATCTTTCCGTAGATTGTAAGCATTCCTCCATAGAAAAGGATGGAGAGCGACCAGGCGTTGCTAATCAAAGCCTGTAAAACATTAGAGAATTTAGAAATCATAAAAGTCTTTATTTCTAAACTTATCAATTCCTGTAGTCTTTTAAAGAAATTTTTCTGCTCAAGGTTTTCTGTAGAAATAGCCTTAACAAGTTGAATCCTTCTAAAGTGCCCAACTGTATATCCACTAACCTCCTGTCCTTTTGCTCTTACCTTCTTCACATAATTGAGAATTGGATCTCTGAAGCGAGATATTATATATGACTGCACGCCAAGAATTACAAATGCAAACAGTGCAAGTATTAAATTCCACTTAATCATAAAAACAGCACTTACAAGGAGTATGAGTTGCATCGGAATTGTTACAAGAATTCCCATCCATGAATCTACAAGCGACTCAGTATCTCCAAGAAGACGGTAGCTTATACCACCGCTTGCCTCTTTCTCATAGAAACTGATTGGTGCATATTGAAGCGTTTTAAACATATCCAGCTTTAGTTTTGCCGAGATTAGTTTAAATACCTTAATTAAGACGTAGTTTGCAATGAGTGAGGCAAGTAAAAAGATAACAAGCACAAAAATTGAAAGCAAAATTAATGATCTGAAATACGAATAATTTTTTCCAATAATCACAAAATCCAATAAATACCTTGTAATTAAAGGAGAAATCAGTGTGCATATTTCTGCAATAATACCAAGGATAACGCCAAGAGTAACAGCTCTCCAATTACCTCTAAGATAATTTAATAACAAAGAAAAGTAACTTTTCAAATCTTTCTTCACTTAAGTTACCGCTTTACCTTTTAACAATTTAAGACAAAAAATATGTCCTCCTCTTTCGAAGAGGACACTCAAAATCTCTGTTACCACCAAACGAAAGGAGCTGGCATTATGGCAACAACAGGAAAAGCAGAGGAAACACAAGTTATTACGCCCTGAATTTCGTTTTCCGTTCCTCCAGCTAGCTCAATCGTTGGGCTTTCATAGTTCTTCATTGTTGTTTATCTCCTTCCTAACATTTGATTCCTAATGCTCTTTTAAACCAAATAGGCAAACCCAACTGAGAGTAAAGCCCATATAAGGTTAAGAACTACAAAAAGAACAAGATTCTTTTCAAACAATTTTGTTCTTTGAGTGTCTTCCTTTCGTGCAATGCTAAAAAATAGAGGAGTAAATATAATACCAATAACTATGAAACCTATTCCAGAAACTGTATTCACTGTTTTCCAGATTGCAGGGTCAGAGAAGGTTTTGCCAATTCTTATACCAATGTAAAAGTTAGGTGGAATAAAAGGAAGTAATAATCCAGTGATAACTGTAAGAACTGAGACAAAGCAAATTACATAAACAAAAGCCCTTGAAATGATAAATGGCTTGAGTTTAATTGTTGTTTCTTTTTCCTGCTTAAGTTTATTACTGTAGATGACACCAAAAATACCAACCCCTAAAATTATAATACTCTCTGAGACTAAAACTAAATCAAGCTCTTTGAACCACAATTTCCAATCTAAATAGTATGCAATTAGATTTAGGAAGAAGAACAATATCCCTAAAATAAGAAGTATTACACCCGTAACTTTATTTGACTTTTCCCAGATTTCAGGGTCAGAAAGGGTTGTAGAAGTTCTTAGGCCAATCCATAAGTTTCGCTTCACAAATTGCAAGAGTATTCCAACAAGAATGGAAACAATGGGAATACTCTGAGCAAGAAAAAAATCAGAAAAAATAATAATTTTCATTATTCTCTCTTCACCTCCTTTCCTTTTAATCACCTAAATTTAATGCACGTAGTACCATAAGCAACAAGGATGCCCGCAATTGCGACATACATCATAGCAACCACAAAAATCGCCACAGCGACAAAAAGAAGAAATTATTGTAGTTTTACATTATATTCCTGGATTCAACGTAAACAGTATCATAATCAACAGCGATGTCCAAAGTAAGAGCATACATCGCAAAGACTACAAAAATTGCCACAGCCCAAAATATGACCAACTGTTGTGGGTCTACTTTCCCCGGCCCTCCTGCCTGCTCAATCGTCGGGCTTTCATAGTTTCCCATTGTTGTTCACCTCCTTTCATCAGATTGATTTGTTTTTCTTAAATAGAATCAACTGCACAATTATTGAGATTACAATGCCAGTGATGAGAATTGGAAAGAAAATGTTGAAATTCATTTTTACCCCGATGTTCCACAAAAGCATGTAGAGATACGCAAAGAAAAGCACACTAAATACTACAAGCATTACGAGGTAGTATTTAAACCTGAATTTCTTAAAACTTTCTTGGACACTTTCTTTGGAAATAATGATAGGAATTAAACTTATAAGCATAAAAAGTAATGGGATTAGAAATATTGCGGGGAATTTTGAAAGGTAGCCGTTCACATTACCTGAGGCATCCCAGTGAACCACAATCTTTTGTGGTAATCGAGGATAGAAATAAATGCCAACAATAAAAGAAGCAACAACTATTAGCCATACAATAATTTCAACAACACTAAACCTCTTAGGTTGAGATTCTTTTCCTATAAGTCCTACTTCTTCAGATATCTTAACTTTTACAACTCCATGGTTCTTAATTTTACTCTGAAGAGCAGCAATAAAACCTTCCTCATCCTTTGGAGATATGCCATATTTTTTGTTTAAAGTTTTTATAAGAACAACGTCTTTAAGTGCATGAGTTGAATACATCCGAACAGTTCCTTCATCAGAATAGGCTACATTAAAGAGAGCAACACCTGGCAAACGAAAACTTGACAGGGGATTAAGTAGCAGGTCTTTAACTGTAATACTATTAATCTCGTTATAAGAAACCTTATCCTTCCAGGGACCAATAATTAAATAGAGAGCATCATCTCTAAGTTCATAGCGCATATGGGAAAGAGAGAAGAGAACAATAGGTATTTGGGCAACGCTCAGGACTAAAATTACAATTGCTGGAATAATAATGGCTAAAATCACAAAATCTCTGTGTACATATGCTATTTTTGTTACAGGATAAATTGCCCAAAGACATGCAATAAAACCGATAAAGATTATAATGAGAATCCAGAACCCTCGCTTTTTGTCATCTGCATAAAAAACACTCTTCATAAATCTCACCTCTGCTTACTCTAAAGTAAAATCTCCTTGCAAATCTTAACCCACAGAATAAGTGGTAGACGTGGCGATAGTGTGATGAACTGCCACTGAAGTTTCCACAAGCTCAGTAACCGACAAAATTTGCGCAGCAACAACATAGTCTAACACAACAATAGCAAGCACAAAAAATATGGGAATCCAAGCTTCTGGTTGTACTTTATTCCCCGTTCCTCCAGCAGGCTCAATCGTCGGGCTTTCATAGTTTTTCATCTTTGTTTACCTCCTTTCGATACACAAAGGATGAATAAATATATGTAAATATTACTATAGCTACGGTTGACCA
>MNXV01000089.1:12077-16191 GCA_001871575.1 Caldisericum sp. CG2_30_36_11 | reverse complement strand
CTCTTAAAAAGCCTGTTCTCTTTGCGAGTTCTGTAGCCAAAGTTTCTGCACTGTAAGATTTTGGAAGTGAGAAAAAGAAAAACTTATCAAGCAAGTTTTTGAATGCTTGTTCATGTTCTACAGGCGGCATTGCTTTGACCCTAATCATTGTGTCTTGTCTACCAACACTCACGCTATCTATGAGTTTACCATAACGGTAAAGCCTAAAATCAAGAAAATTTGTTAATATAACATTCGGAAAGGTGCTTAAATAACGTTTCATCTGTTCTGATACTGCTATTCTGTCTAAGTCTGTTACAGTGGGAGCTTTTGCTTCAATGTAACCTGTAATCTCTTGAGAGCCGTCCCAGATTCTAAAATCAGGATTTCCTGCTTCTGTTTTCTTCGGAAGAGTTGTTACATAGACATTATTTCTTTTTGAAGACTTCGCGTATGTATTCAACAAGTTTTCAAGAATGGAGTAATAACTTTCCTCTCTTGCATCACCCTGACTGTATTTTTGCCATATCTTTTTTATATAACTTTCGAGCATTGCTCACCCTCTATCCAGGAGACATACTTATCGAATAGTTCAACCCTATGAACCACCGTTCATTACAGTGAAGCCCGTTCAATATATTGAACGTAACTAATGAGTGTTGATTTTACAAACATTTTCATGTTAAATTATATATAATAAATTGTTTATATTCAAATCAAATTCCTGAAATAAATTCAGGGTGACAAAATAGGGTTTTTCAGAAATCTCCGTATAAGGTATTGACAAAAATATTTTTTTGATTAAACTTCATTAAATGAAAAATATAGGATTAAGCAGCTCTACAAATTTTGAGTGGATGTGGTGGTGCCTCAAGAACATAAAATCCCCCCGGGGTCTATGGTAATATTGTCTAAATATATTTGTTTTTAAAGGCCTCGGGAACGAGGCTTTTTTAATTTTGTTTTATCCTGCTGAAAAAAGTGCAGAATACAAAAGAGGATTCGTAGGAAAAGAGTAACAAATACAAAAGAGTAAAAAAATTTAAATAAGGAGGAAAGAATGAAGAAAGTATTATTGAATGAAGAAGAACTACCAAAGAAATGGTACAATGTGTTGCCTGACCTTCCCGAAACAGTACCACCGCCTGTTAATCCTGCAACAAAGGAACCTGTGAAGCCAGAGCAGCTTGAGGTAATTTTTGCTCATGAGTGCGTAGAGCAAGAAGTATCTGATGAAAGATTTATTGACATCCCCGAAGAGGTAAGAAAAGTGTATACAATGTGGCGACCTACCCCTCTTGTTCGTGCTGGAAATCTCGAGAAAGCAATAGGAACTAAAGCTAAAATTTTTTACAAGAATGAATCTGTTTCTCCTCCTGGTTCTCACAAGCCAAATACAGCAGTTGCTCAAGCCTACTACAACAAACATGAAGGCATTAATAAACTTACTACTGAAACAGGCGCAGGGCAGTGGGGTTCTGCATTGAGTTTTGCCGGTGCTCAGTTTGGAATGGAAGTCAAGGTGTATATGGTGAAAGCAAGTTTTGAACAGAAGCCTTACAGAAAGCTTCTGATGGAATCCTGGGGTGGAAAATGTTTTGCTTCCCCCACTGATCTAACGGAAATTGGAAAGAAAATAAGGAAAGAGTATCCTGATACAGCAGGCAGTTTGGGTATTGCAATTTCTGAAGCTGTAGAAGATGCGGCAACACACGGTGATACAAAGTATGCAATAGGGAGTGTATTAAATCACGTGCTACTCCACCAAACTGTTGTAGGACTTGAAGTTGAAAAACAGCTTGCTGATATAAATATGGAGCCCACTATTATGATAGGGTGTGTGGGAGGAGGAAGCAATTTTGGGGGATTTTTCCTTCCATTTTTATCAAGAAGACTTGATGGCAAAAATATTCGTTTCATTGCCGTAGAACCAAAGGCTTGCCCATCTCTTACAAAGGGAGGATACGTGTATGATTATGGTGACACAGGAAAGGTAACCCCATTACTTAAGATGTATACATTGGGAAGCTCATTTATCCCACCTGCTATTCATGCAGGAGGATTAAGGTATCACGGTGATGCCCCAATACTAAGTCTCCTCAAAAAGTTAAACCTGGTTGAGGCTCAATCTTACTATCAACGAGAAGTTTTTGAAGCAGGCATTCTCTTTGCAAGAACCGAAGGAATTCTCCCTGCACCCGAAACAAACTACGCTATAAAAGCTGTTATTGAAGAAGCAAAGAAAGCAACAGAAGACGATACAATTGTATTTAATTTTTCGGGCCACGGGCATTTTGACCTTGCTGCGTATGACGCATTCTTCAGGGGAAAGCTCGAAGATTATGCTTATCCAGAGGAAGAGATAAAAAAAGCGATGGAGAAAATTCCAAGGATTTAAATCGATGAGACGTGTAGTGAAACCCTACACGTCTTTTTTTAAAGGAGATAACATATTATGGCTCTCATAAAACCTTTTAAACCACTCAGACCGACAAGCAGGTTTGCTGGCGCTGTTGCAGCACCACCTTATGATGCAGTTTCTGTTGAAGAAGCAAGGCAAATTCTGCAAAATAACCCACTCTCCTTTTTGAAGGTTCTTAAACCAGAGGTTAATATACCCTTTTATAGCAACTCTAAAAAAACTGTATACGCCGAAGCAAGAAATGCTTTAAAGGAATTTATAAATAGTGGGGTTTTTATGCAGGAGGAAAAACTCCATTTTTATATTTATACTGAAAGAGCCGATGGAAGAAGGCAAAGTGGAGTTGTAGGACTATTCTCCTGCAAAGAATATGAAGAAAGCATTATAAAGAGAACAGAGGAGATCAAATATATGGATCTCGAGGACAGGGTGCAATGGATTGAACATACAAATGTTCAAGGAGGCCCTGTTTTTTTGGTGTATAAGGAGAAGGGAACAGTAAGAGAAATTATAAACAAAGTAATGAAGGAACCACCTGAATATGATTTCGTTACAGAGGACGGGGTAAGACATACTGTACATTCGATTTCAGAAAAAGGAATGATAAAAGGAGTACAATCAGCCTTCATGGATATTCCTACTCTTTATATAGCAGATGGAAATCATGGAACGCTTGCCGCTTGTGAGGTGAATAAAAAGAGGGGAGGTGTCAGCGGGTTTTTTCTTGCAGCCGCTGTTGCCCGCACTGAGGTGAATATTATGGAATACAATAGAGTAGTAAAGGATTTAAACGGCTTCTCACAGGAGAGATTTTTGCAGAGACTAAAGCAATATTTTTATGTAGAGAAAATTGGTAACCATACTGTAAAACCTTCAAAAAAACATACACTTGACATGTACCTTGATAAAGGATGGTATAAGCTCATCATAAAAGAAAATTATATAGGCAAAGCAAATCCTTTAGAATCATTAGATGTATATTTTCTTGAGAAATATGTTTTGCAGACTATTCTTGGAATAAATAGTGAAAGAGGAAATGAACGAATTGATTTTGTGAGTGGTAAAGAGGGTATGAGTACTTTAGAAGAAAAGGTGAACAAAGAGGGTTGGGCAGTTTCCTTTGCACTTTTCCCTGTGGCAGTATCTGAAGTTATTCAAGTTGCTGACAGCGGGTTTTTAATGCCACCAAAATCTACTTGGTTTGAGCCAAAGTTCAGATCAGGTCTTTTTCTAAATCCACTGAAAGATATTCTTGCTGAGTTTAAAAACGAAAAGACGGAGGATTATAATATCTGGTTTTAATCTTCTTACTCTTCTGTATTCTGCACTGTTTTCCGCAGAATTACTCTTCTGAAATTGCCGACTTTGCAATTTATGCTAAAGAAATATAAATAAGTGAAATGCAGGCGTCTCCTTTCTATAATAAAATAAACTTATTCAGAGAGGAATTAACGCGTTAAATCGAGGGAATAAACAAACCCTCCTCGAAACTCCACCAAAAAAGAGAATTAACCTGCTGAAAAGAGTGCAGGTTGCAGAAGATTAAGAGGGAATGTGTCTCTCTAATATGAAATGTATGTAACGCGTACAAGCACTTGATTTTATTTTTTAAAATTGTATAATTAAATTGCAAAATTTTTGAAAAGCTTTCAAATTTTTTTAATTTTGTAAAGAAACCAAAAAACATGTTTACTAAAGAAGACGAGTTAATAC
>MNXV01000089.1:0-12057 GCA_001871575.1 Caldisericum sp. CG2_30_36_11 | reverse complement strand
GTTCATGCTCTGTCGCTTTTCTTGGGAAACGACACCGAGATAGTATTACACTCCTTTAAAGATAATGACCATTCTGTAGTAGCAATAGAAAATGGCTACATTACAAACAGAAAAGTAGGTTCAACGCTAACAGAAGCAGGCTCAAAAATCATAAAGAAGATAGTGTCAGAAAATAAGCAATTCGTGGGACCTTACAGGAGCCTTTCTCCAAATAGAAGAATACTCCGCTCTACAACAATCCCAATTCGAAATAAAAATAGACTTATAGGTCTTTTATGTTTAAATATGGATATAAATAGAATAGTACAAACTGAAGAGTTTTTAAAACCTTTTGTACATTTTGAAGACCAAAAAATTTCTAATGGTGATTTAGAAAAGAGCGGCACAACACTATTAAGTAATTTGAAAGATCAAATTTTTGAAGAAGCCATTTTAAAGGTTGAAACCAAAGGAGAAATCCCTCAAAAGGAAAAGAATAAGTTTTTAGTCAAAGATCTTTACCAGAAAGATTTCTTTGCCTTAAAAGACTCTGTTGAATTCGTCGCCAAGAAGTTAAGAGTATCTATTTTCACAATTTATAACTATATAAGAGAACTAAAAAACGAGAAAGGAGGTAAAGGTGGGGAAGAGCATAATCGAAAAAATTCTTGACAGCCACATCGTCGAGGGTGCCCCTAAAAAAGGCGAAGAGATAGGCATTAAAGTTGATCAAACCTTAACGCAGGATGCAACAGGTACAGCGGTCTATCTTGAATTTGAAGCAATAGGTTTCACCGATGTAAAGACTGAGGCATTGAGCTATGTTGATCACAACACAGTTCAAGTTGGCTTCGAAAACGCTGACGACCACAAGTATCTTAGAACTGTTGCTGGAAAATATGGTATCACTTTCTCAAGGCCTGGAAATGGCATATGCCATCAGGTACATCTTGAAAGATTCGCAAAACCAGGGAGGGTGCTTATTGGTTCTGATAGTCACACCCCAACTGCAGGCGGAGTTGGCTCACTTGCAATTGGTGTTGGTGGACTGGATGTTGCGGTAGCAATGGGAGGTGGACCATTCTATCTCACATATCCAAAAGTTATTAAGATAAACCTGACAGGCAAATTGCAGAAATGGGTTTCTGCAAAAGACGTTATTCTAAATGTACTTGAAATACTTAAGACTAATGGTAACGTAGGTTATGCTATCGAGTATGCAGGTGAAGGGGTAAGAACATTAAGCGTTCCTGACAGGGCTACAATCACAAATATGGGCGCAGAGACGGGCGTAACAACATCACTTTTCCCATCAGATGAAATAACTCTTGATTTCTTAATGAGGGAAGGTCGCGAAAACGATTGGATTTCTCTTAAGGGAGACCCAGATGCAACATACGATAAAGTAATTGAATTAAATCTATCCGAAATTGAGCCAATGATTGCACTGCCAGATTCCCCGGACAACGTAAAGACAGTTAGAGAAGTAGAAGGCACAAAAGTGAACCAAGTTGCAGTCGGAAGCTGCACAAATTCTTCTTACAGAGACCTAATGACTGTAGCAAATATTCTAAAGGGACATGTTGCCCATAAAGACCTTGAATTTGGTGTTGCTCCAGGGTCAAGGCAGGTTATTGCGATGATAACCGAAAATGGTGGAATGGAATCACTTGTCAAAGCAGGTGCAAGAATAATGGAAACAGCTTGTGGTTTCTGCATTGGAAATAGTTTCTCTCCAGGCTCTGGTGAAGTATCCCTAAGAACCAACAACAGGAACTTTAAAGGACGCAGCGGTACAACTGATGCAAAGGTCTATCTTGTCAGTCCTGAAACTGCAGCGGCAGCTGTAATCACCGGAACCATACTCGATCCAAGAAGATTAGAAGATATAGGTATTAGATACGAAGATATAGAATTGCCAAATAAGTTTATTTCTGACGATTCAATGTTCATATTCCCATTATCAAGGGAAGAAAGAGAAAAGATCGAAATATTAAGAGGTCCTAACATTAAACACATTCCCAAAAATGAGCCTTTACCTCTGGATATTTATGGGTCAGTAACCATAAAAGTTGGAGACAAAGTAACCACAGACCATATTATGCCTGCAGGACAGTACCTTAAATATAGGTCAAATATTCCAAAGTATGCAGAGCATGTTTTTGAACCCCTTGATCCAGATTTTTCAAAAAGAGCTCTTGAGAATAAAGAAAAAGGTGTGACAAATATAATTGTAGCTGGAGAAAGCTATGGACAGGGTTCTTCAAGAGAACATGCCGCACTTTGTCCAATGTATCTTGGTGTAAGGGCAGTATTTGCAAAAACTATTGAAAGAATACATCTCGACAACCTTGCAAACTTTGGAATCGTGCCTCTTCAATTTATAAATCTTTCTGATTACGATGCGATAAATCAAGGTGATGAAATTGAAATACCTGAAATAGTGAAAGCAATTGAAAATGGTAGTGAAGAAATCTTTGCGTTAGATAAAACAACTAATAAAGAAATTAAATTAAAAATTTTGTTAACAGAAAGACAGAGAAAATTTGTTATAGCAGGAGGGCTTTTGCCCTACACAGGCAAAATAGGAGGCGCCACATGAAAATTTCAGTAGAAAATGGCAAGATGATCGTGCCAGACAATCCAACAATCCCTTACATCATAGGAGACGGGATTGGAATTGACATTACTCCAGTATCATTGAAAGTTTTCGATGCCACAGTGGAAAAAGCTTACAGCGGGAAAAGAAAAGTAGAATGGATGAGATTAATTGCTGGAGAAGAGGCAATTGAAAAATTCGGTGAGCCTCTTCCAAAAGATACTTTCGAAACTATCAAAGATTATGTAGTATCAATCAAGGGCCCCTTAACAACACCAGTTGGTGGAGGATACAGGTCTTTAAACGTAACCTTAAGGCAGAAACTTGATTTATTTGTCTGTTTTAGACCTGTAAAGTATATCAAGGGCGTTCCTTCTCCGATGAAAAACCCAGAGCTCGTAGATGTAATAGTTTTCAGAGAAAATACTGAAGATGTTTATGCAGGTATTGAATGGAAAGCAAATTCTCCCGAAGCACTTGAAGTAATCAATTTCTTCAAAAATAAAATGAATGTAACCATTAGAGAAGATTCTGGAATTGGAGTAAAACCAATCAGTATTACTGGTTCAAGAAGAATTGGAAAAGCAGCACTTGATTATGCAATTGAACATGGAAGAAAATCCATAACAATAATGCACAAAGGCAATATTATGAAATTTACTGAAGGGCTTTTCCAGGCTGAGATTTATAAATTAGCACAAGAAGAATACGCAGGAAAAGTAATAACTGAAGAAGAAGTCACTGAAAAATACGATGGAAAGGTTCCAGATGGAATAATTCTCGTAAAGCGCAGAATAGCAGATTCAATGTTCCAGCAAATGTTGCTAAGGCCAGATGAATATGATATTATCGTCACTCCAAACCTTAACGGAGATTATATTTCCGATGCAGTAGCGGCCCAGGTTGGCGGAATCGGTATAGCCCCAGGTGCAAATATAAATTTTGAAAACAGAATCGCACTTTTTGAAGCAACTCACGGAACATCACCAAAACATGCAGGCAAAAATGAAGCAAACCCCGGTTCTATAATTCTTTCAGGAGCTGAAATGTTCGAATATATGGGGTGGAGTGAAGTTAAAAATATCATTTTAAATGCTCTCGAAAAAACGATTCTTGAAAAGTATGTTACTTATGATTTTGCCCGTCTCACAGAAGGGGCAACAAAGGTATCAACAAAAGAATTTGGAGACAGGATAATTAAGAATATGGAGGTGATTTAAATGGCTCAAAAAGGAATAAGGGAATATCTCGCCAAAAAGTTGCTTGCAAAGTATATAGCAAACAATCCATCTTATAGTTTCACTTATAATGGCAAGGTAGCCCTTGTAAGACCTGACAAATCAATAGATGAAATCGCTTTAGAAAACCCCTGGATTAAAGAGAAAAAGCTGGTCGTTAAACCAGATATGCTATTTGGGAAAAGGGGTAAACATGGACTTGTTCTACTTGATGCATCTTTCGAAGAAGCAAAAATTTGGATAAATGAAAGAATGGGTAAAGAATTTGAAATTGGGAAAGCAAAAGGTATCCTTACTGATCTTCTTATTGAACCTTTTACTCCACACGAAAAAGAGTACTACATTGCAATTAAAACAGAGGAAGACGGCGATAGAATTTACTTTTCTGAAGAAGGGGGAATAGAAATTGAGGAGAACTGGGAAAAAGTTAAAGAGTACTTTGTACCTGTATTGAAAGGTATAGAAAGTATCAATTTTCAGGGAATAAATGAAACCATAAAGAAATTTATTGAAACTCTTTACAAATTCTTCGTAGAATATGACTTTACATATCTTGAGATAAACCCATTTGCGATTGTAGATAGGGAAGTTCTGCCACTTGATTTTGTTGCAAGGCTTGACGATACTGCCCTTTATAAGGACAGCGAGAAGTGGGGAGACACTGAATTTCCGACACCATTTGGAAGAAACTTCACAAAAGAAGAAGCATTCATAAGAGAACTCGACGAAAAAACTGGCGCATCTTTGAAACTTACAATCCTTAATTCCGATGGACGTGTGTGGCTTATGGTTGCAGGTGGTGGCGCAAGTGTTATTTATGCAGATACCGTTGTAGACCTTGGGTACGGTAATGAACTCGCAAACTATGGAGAATACTCAGGAGCACCCTCTGAAGAAGAAACTTATCTTTATGCAAAAACAATATTGGACCTGATGACAAGGAAGAAAGATCCAAGAGGCAAAGTGCTTATCATTGGTGGAGGTATCGCGAACTTTACCGATGTTGCCAAAACCTTTAAAGGTATTATAAGAGCATTGAGAGAGTATAAAGACAAACTAAAGGAAAATAACATTAAGATATTCGTAAGACGGGGTGGGCCAAACTATCAACAAGGACTTGCAATGATGAAAAAGCTCGGAGAGGAGATAGGGGTCCAAATTGAAGTGCACGGTCCCGAATTGCATATGACAAGAGTTGTTAAAATGGCACTTGGAGGTGAAAAATGAAGCTTTTTGAGAAAGATACCAAAGCAATAATTTTTGGTAGACAAGCAATAGCAGCTCAGGGTATGCTTGATTTTGATTTTGTGTCAAAAAGAGAGACTCCTTCAATTGTTTGTTTTGTTAGTCCGGACAAACCTGGTTTTGAGAGACTTTTCTTTGGAAGCAAAGAAATGCTCTTTCCTGTCTATAAGACTATATCTGAAGCTATAAAGAAACATCCGTATGCAACAGTGATGGTTAATTTTGCTCCATCTCGATTTGCATATCAAACGACAGTTGATACTATAAATACAGAAAACATTAAAACAATTGCAATAATTGCAGAAGGAGTACCTGAAAGAGAGACGAGAGCTCTCTCTGCCCTGGCAAAAGAGAAAGGAAAGGTAATAATTGGACCAGCGACAGTGGGGGGAGTCATTGCTGGTAAATTCAAAATTGGTAATGCAGGTGGCACTACAGAGAACATAATCAACTCAAAACTTTACCGTCCTGGAAGCGTGGGTCTTGTGACTAAATCAGGCGGAATGCTCAACGAAATGTTTAATATGATTGCAAGAAATGCTGATGGTGCTTATGAGGGTATTGCTATTGGTGGGGATAGATATCCTAGTTCTTCACTTGTCGACCACCTTTTAAGACTTGAAGAAATTCCAGAAGTAAAGTTTCTTGTCATGCTCGGGGAAGTTGGTGGTCTTGAAGAGTACAAAGTTGTAGAAGCTTTAAAGCAAGGAAAAATAAAGAAACCTCTCGTTGCCTGGGTAACGGGAACTTGTTCAAAGATTTTCCCAACAGAAGTACAATTTGGCCATGCGGGTGCAAGGGCAGGAAATGACGAAGAAACCGCGGATAACAAAAATAAAGCACTTAAAGAATCTGGAGCAATTATTCCAAATTCATTTGATGACCTTCCTGAGCAAATTAAGAAAACTTGTGAAGAATTGAAAAGTAAGGGAATTATTCAGCAAATCGAAGAGTTTACTCCTCGTGAGATTCCAATGGATTATGAAACTCTCATGAAACAAGGTCTAATAAGAAAACACGCCGAATTTATCAACACGATTGCAGATGAAAGAGGAGAACTTAGCTACTCGGGAGTTCCCATTACAAAAATCATTAAAGAGAAGCATAGTATCGGGTATGCCATAGGGCTTTTGTGGCTTCAGAAAAAACTTCCTGACTACGCATCAGAATTCATTGAACTTTTAATCACAGTATTTGCAGACCACGGACCATGTGTTTCAGGTGCACATAACACGATGGTTGCGGCAAGGGCTGGGAAAGACCTCGTTTCATCTGTCACATCGGGATTGCTAACAATGGGACCGAGATACGGTGCAGCACAGGAAGAGTCAGGACGTTATTACCTTTGGGCAAGAGAGAATGGTCTAACGCCTCAAGAGAGTATTGATTACGCAAGGAAAAAGCATATTGCTCTCCCAGGATTTGGCCACAAGGTAAAGAGTACTAAAAATATAGATTGGCGAGAAAAAATTCTCATTGAATTTACGAAGAAGAATTTCTCAAGCACTGAATATCTTGATTACTGCCTTGAGATGGAAAAGATAACAACAAAAATAAGCGATAAGTTCATCTTTAATATTGGAGGAATTAGCGGAGCCCTCTGGCTTGATCTTTTAAAATCGCTTGGCTATACAGATGAGGAAGTTAAAGAATTGGTAGAAGACGGAATTCTCACCAGTATCAATGTACTTGCAAGGACTATCGGGTACATAGGGCATCACCTTGAGCAAAATCGTCTTAAAGAGAATCTTTATAGGGTTCCGTACGATGATGTCCTATATTGGTTGCCTGACGAAAAAGATCTGTAATCATTTATCTGTTGATTCTAGCCCTCCATTTTAGAGGGCTTTTTTCTTCCTTAAATCGCAGAGAATTCCCTTTCTTAAGAAAAGGCTTCTTCAGAAAGTTTCAATGATTATATTTTTGTACCCTGCTCTCGATAATTTTTTACTTATTTCCAGAGCAATGGATTTTCTTTCAAATAAAGAAAACACTACCGAACCAGAACCCGTGAGGTGGAATTTTTGACCAGTTATATGCTCAATTTCTTTAAATAAATTAATGAAGCGGTAATCTTTATCTCTAAAAAGAACCCCAAAATCATTATATAGCCTATTATTCAGCTCGCTGATCGAGTATTCCTTCTCCAAAAAAGAAATCAATTCCTTCGTATGTAATCCTTGGGAAAAATTTCCAAACTCGTCAAATATCTCGTAAGCTCTTTTTGTTGAAACTCTAAATTCAGGAAAAACAAGTAAAAAATAAATCCCCTTAAGGCTCTGAACAGGATGTACAACATCCCCTCTTCCTTCAACAATTGCAGTTGAACCATTTAGAAAAAATGGTACATCAGACCCAATTTCTTTAGCAATTTCAAATAAATCATTGTCAATTAAAGGACTGCCGAATAGGACATTAAGAAGCCTAAGCGTGGTTGCTGCATCGGAACTTCCTCCACCAAGCCCTGAACCTACAGGTATGTTTTTCTTTACAAATACGCTTACCTTTTCATTTAGCATTGAAATTTGAAAAAATAATTTTATAGCTTTGTGAACCGTTGTATCCGAAGAGTCAATATTAATATTAAATTTGATTTCTTTATCATATGATTTTCTTAATTCAATTTCATCATAAATTGACACCCTTTGGAATACTGATTTAATCTCATGATATCCATTGATAGATTTACCAAGGATTTCAAGTGTTAAATTTATTTTTCCATATGCTTTAGCTATCACAAAAAAATTATAAATAGAAATAGGCTTTTTAAAAAATCCTGACTTTTTAGAAAGAATAAAAGCTTTTAAATCATTGACTTTAAATATATTATATGTAAAATTATAAAACAAATGGAGGATCTATGAAGGAAATCGAAGAAATTAAAAAAGAATTTGAAGAAAAAATAAAAACCAAAAGCATTGAAGAACTCAAAAAAGTTGAGACACATTTCCTTGGTAGAAAAGGAAAGGTTGTAGATTTATTTAAAACACTTAAAAATGCAACAGAAGAAAATAGAAAAAATATTGGGCAGCAAATAAATGATTTAAAATCATACGTCGAAGAAACTATTTCAAAAAGATTAAAAGAACTTGAAGAAATCGAGAAAAATAAATTACTGGCAAATGAAAGGATAGATATAACATTACCCGGGATAAGATTAGAAACAGGAGGCTTACATATACTATCAAAAGTTATGAAAGAAGTTGAAGATATATTCCTTTCCATGGGCTTTGATGTAATGACCGGACCGGAAATAGAAAGCGACTATTACAACTTCGAGGCACTTAACATTCCTGAGTTCCATCCCGCAAGAGATATGCAGGATACTTTCTATCTTGCTAAGAAAATTCTCCTCAGGACTCAAACTTCACCGATACAAATAAGAACAATGGAAAAATATAAACCTCCTATAAGGATAATTGCAATTGGACGATGTTACAGGAGAGATGCCATTGATAGCTCTCATTCGCCTATATTTCATCAAGTTGAAGGACTTGTTATCGATAAAAATGTTTCTTTCTCAAGCCTGAAAGGTACACTTCTCGAATTTACCAAAAAAATGTTTGGCGAGGAGACAAAAATAAGATTTTCTCCTTCTTATTTTCCCTTTGTTGAGCCTGGCGCAGAAACGGCAATAAGCTGCGTTATATGCAAGGGAAAAGGGTGCAGAGTTTGCAAATATACTGGATGGCTCGAAATGGGTGGTTCAGGAATGGTGCACCCAAATGTTCTCAAGAACGTAAACATAGACCCAGAAGAATATCAAGGATTTGCATTTGGTTGGGGGGTTGAAAGGATTGCAATGATTAAATATGGAATTCCAGATATAAGAATGTTTTTGCAAAATGATTTGAGGTTTCTTGAACAATTTAAATAAGAGGAAGAGATGATTATATCCTACAAATTATTAAAAGACGCTTTTGACGTTGATTACACACCTCAGGAACTTTCAGACAAACTTACTTCAATTGGAATAGAAGTTGAAGGTATCAGAGACGTAAAGCATAATTTCAAACACATCATTACAGGTAAAATCGTAAGTATGGAATTAATCACGGAAACTAAACTTTTTAAAACAATGGTAAGTATAGGAGAGGAGGCCCTTCAAATTATAACTGCTGCAACAAACCTTGAAGTGAATAATATAGTACCAGTTGCGTTGCCCGACAGCATTCTTGCAAATGGATTAGCAATAAAAAGAGAGGAGTTTAAAGGTTTTAAGTCAAATGGAATGCTCTGTTCTTATACAGAACTCGGGCTCGATCCAGAATATCTTTCAAATGAAGAAAAAGTAGGAATTTTAATTTTACCAGAGGACACGCCAATCGGTTTAAAATTCGAAGATATTTTACCTATAGATGACACCGTATTAGAGCTCTCGCTTCTACCAGATAGAGCCGACGCCTTCAATGTGAATGGGCTTGCAAGGTGGATAGAAACTCTTAAAGCAAGAGACAATGGTAAAAGAGCTGACTTTTCCAAATTTACACCAGAAGTTAATTTAAGTTTTCAAGGAGAAACAAATTTTGAAATAGATATTAAAAACCCTGAAATGTGTCCTTTTTATTCTGGACGAATCATAAAAAATGTAAATGTTAAAAAATCATCATTAAAACTGAGACAAAAGCTATTTATGCTGAAAATTAGGCCAATTAATAACATAGTAGATATAACAAATTTCATAAACAAATTTTATGGTCAGCCGCTACATGCATTTGATTTTGATAAATTAGATGAAAAGTTAATTATAAGGCTTGCAAAAAAGGGTGAAAAGCTTAAAACGCTTGATGAGGTTGAAAGAAATTTAACAGATGACAATCTGGTTATTGCTGATAGTAAAAAACCGATTGCCATTGCAGGAGTAATGGGCGGTAAAAGCACTTCCGTAAAAGAAGATACTAAAAATATCATCCTTGAAAGTGCATATTTTTCACCAAAAAGAATTGCGCAAAGCTCGCGAACATTAGGACTTATTACAGATGCTTCTACTCTATTCGAAAAAGGAGCGGATAGCAATTTTACACCAATAGCATCGCTTATTGCAACAAAATTGATTTGCGAAGAAACAGGCGGAATTCCATACAAAGACAATGCAATCTCTTATTTAGTAAAACCTGATACTGTTAAAGTAAGACTTGAAAAAATAAACTCTTTACTCGGAGAGCTAATTAACAAAGAAGATGTAAAAAAATACTTCGACTTCGAAGGACTGAAATATAAAGATAAAGGATCATTTATTGAAGTATACCCTCCAACATTTCGACAGGACTTAAAGATAGAAGAAGACCTTGTCGAAGAAGTTATCAGAATGAAGGGGTATAATGAATTTAGAGAAACCTTACTGAGTGGTGAATTTAGAGGTTCTAAAAGAACTGAATTTGAAGACTTTATATGGTTCTTAAAAGATAAACTCGTTGCTCTAGGACTTACTGAAATACAAACGACTTCACTAATAAATACAGAGAAACTTAAAATTATAGGATTAGACGAGGAAAAACGATTAATTAAATTGCTAAATCCACTAACCGAGGATATGAACATACTCAGGCCATCACTCTTAACACCAATGTTAGATGTTCTTGAAAGAAATATAAATGCTGGAAAGAATAGCATTTCGATGTTCGAAATAGGTAAAGTTTTCAGAAAGGATGCTTCCTTCCAAGAATACATGGAATTAGGAATAATGCTCTCTGGTGACAAAATAAGCAAAAATGCCTTCAAGAAAGCCTTCTCATATGATTTCTTTTATCTTAAAGGTATTGTAGAAGAATTTCTCGATTCAGTTAGAATCAATTATGATTTTGAAGAACATGCCTTGCCCTTTATGCATCCTTATCAAAGTGCAAAAATAATTTCATTAAATAAAGAAATCGGATATATTGGGAAAATTAAGGATGAAATTTTTAAAAATGTTTTTTATGCATCAATCTACATAGATGGAATCTTTAATGAATCTTTATTCCTCTGTAATCCACACTCTTCTTCAGTAGATTATAAACTGAAAAATTTTGAGGATTTTTCTATATACCCAACAGTAAAAAGAGATATTGCAATTCTTGTTGAAGAAAGTGTCTCTGAGAAAAAAGTAAGAGAAACAATAAGACATTTGAACATCAGCGAACTTAAATGCATAACTTTGTTTGATATATACAAAGGCATACCTCTCCCCAAAGGCAAAAAAAACCTTGCTTATTCGCTTGAATTTTCATCGATGGACAAAACGCTAAGAGGAGAAGAAATAGAAGAATTGATAGAAAAAATAGAACAAGAAATTAAGATTAAGATAGGCGGCATTCTTAGGAAAAAATGACAAACTGGGATATCGCCAATATTCTTCTTCAAACAAAATTACTTTTGCTATTAAGAGGAGAAAAAGAATTAGCAGCAAAATATGAAAATGCCGCTTATACAATTGGCATACTTGATTATCCTGCTAATGATAAGGGTATTGCATTTCTTCCACAGATAATCCAAAGCGATATTCAAGAAATACTTAATACAGGCAACTGTGAAGCAAAAGAAACCCTTGAAAAAGAAATACCTAAAAGCCTTAGAGGTATTGCAAACTTACCAGGAATGAGGGCTCCCGATGCAATAAAGCTTTATGAAAAATTACAAATCGATTCCATAAATGATTTAAAAAGAGCTGTATCTTCTTGTGAAATAAAAGAAAAAAAAGAATTCGGCATTAGATTTGAAGAACAGTTAAGAAGAAGCCTAATTGAATATGAAAGGGATTTTAAGGAGTTGACTTTATTCGAAGGTTATACTTATGCTAAATCAATTATGATGTTTTTGAACAAAGATTTTACTATCAAACTTGCAGGAAGCGTAAGAAGGGGCAAAGAACTAGTTAATAATATAGATTTTGTGGTAGCAGGAGACAAAGAAAAATTTAAAAAAATATTAAATGAACTTATCTCAATAAAGAAAACAGGTAAAGAAAATCAGAATTTTGTTTCAATAAAAGATAAATATAACATTATTTTAAATTTC
>MNXV01000055.1:15375-16603 GCA_001871575.1 Caldisericum sp. CG2_30_36_11 | reverse complement strand
GGTCTTTCGAGCACAGAAGCGCGTAAAAACCTCAATAAAGTAATCGAGGAAAAAGGTATTGGCAGAAGCACTGTAAGGTATAAGATGAGGGATTGGATTATTTCTCGGCAACGTTACTGGGGTGCACCGATTCCTGTAATTCACTGCCCACAGCACGGTGCAGTGCTTGTTCCTGAGGATGAACTTCCTGTACTTCTTCCCGATGAAGTTGACTTCACTCCAAGGGATACAGGGGAATCGCCACTTGCAAACGATAAAGAATTTGTCAATACAAACTGTCCCATAGATAGTAAACCTGCAAGCCGTGAAACGGACACGCAGGATGGCTTTGCCTGTTCTTCATGGTACTATTTAAGATACGCAGACCCTAAAAATGACAAAGCCCCATTTGACAGAAAGAAAATTGATTACTGGCTTCCAGTTGACCTTTACATAGGCGGAGCAGAGCACGCGGTAATGCACCTTCTTTATTCAAGGTTCTACACTAAAGCGATGTACGATGCAGGATTTATCGGTTTTGACGAGCCTTTCAAAAAGCTTCTTAACCAGGGTATGATCCTTGGTGCCGACCATCAGAAAATGAGCAAGTCAAAGGGAAACACGGTGAATCCCGATGAGATGATAAAGACTTATGGGGCAGATACTTTGCGTACTTACATACTCTTTATTGGACCACTCGAAAGTGATGCCGTATGGAGTATAGATGGCATAAATGGGTCATTCAGGTTTGTAAAAAGGATATGGAATCTTTTTACAGATGTTTCAAAATTACCCGTTGGCAGGTTAATGGAAGAAGAGCGTGAAGTCGAGGTTATTATGGATAAGTACATCCAGCGCATCACCAATCAGTTAGAGAATTTTAAATTTAACACGATGATAAGCAGTTTTATGGAATGGCTGAACTACCTTTATAGAATATCTCAGGATAAGCCTGATATAATGAAAACAAAGGCATTCAGAGAATCTTCTGAAACATTTGTAAAGATGATTGCCCCTGCAACTCCATTTCTTGCAGAAGAAATCTGGCATAGGTTCGGCAATAATAGAAGCGTTCATAAAGCTTCGTGGCCTGCTCCAAAGGGTATTTATAAAGTGGAGAAGACAATCATCGTTGTAGAGTTAAACGGCAAAGTGAAGGATAAAATAGAAGTTCCTCTTGATTCTGTTGAGGAAGAGGTAAAAGAAGCTGCCCTTCAAAGCAAGAAAATAAGCAAACTGAATATCGATT
>MNXV01000055.1:0-15311 GCA_001871575.1 Caldisericum sp. CG2_30_36_11 | reverse complement strand
GAGGATAAAATGGCGCAGCCAAAAAAGAAAACTACCCATAGTAAGAAGGCAATGAGGCAGTGGAAAGAGAAAATTGATACCCCAAACCTTATTGAATGCCCGCACTGTCATAAACTCATCCTTCCGCACCATGTTTGCCCATATTGCGGATACTATGACGGAGAACAGAAAGTAGTAGTTGTAAAGGAGAAAAAGAAGGAATAAACCTTTATGAAAATTGCTGTTGATGGGATGGGGGGAGATTATGCTCCCCTCGAGGTTGTAAAGGGTGCAGTTGAACTTTTACAAGAGTTAAACGAGGTTGAAATTATACTCACTGGAGATAAGCAGACTCTTGAAGATGAATTGAGGCAGTACGACAACCCATCAAGAATTTCAGTTTTTCCCACTGAACAAGTTGTAACAATGCACGACCACCCGAAAGATGCACTTCTCAAAAAGAAAAATTCGTCGCTTTATAAAGCAGTAGAACTTGTAAAAAAGAATGAGGCAGCAGGCATTGTAAGTGCTGGGAACACAGGTGCCCAGATGGCAATATCCCTTTTTGTGCTGGGAAGGTTGCCGGGGGTTTTGAGGCCTGCGATAGGAGTACCTCTCCCCTACAAGGATTCAATGGGCCTTCTTATAGATGGAGGGGCTAATGTTGATGTAACATTGAGAGAATACCTTGTCTTTGCCTTGCTTGGCAAAGTATATCTTGAATCTATCCTTGAAAGAAAAGTTACAATAGGACTTTTAAACATAGGTGAAGAGCCTGAAAAAGGACCCCAAATACTGCAGGATGCCTATAAAATGCTTAAAGAGCACTTTAAAGAGTTCAAAGGCAATGTAGAAGGAAATGAAGTTCTTTCGCATAAAGTTGATGTAATTGTTGCAGGTGGTTTTACCGGGAATATGCTTCTTAAAGCAATTGAAGGTACCGCTGAGACAGTCCTTGGTGTATTCAAAGAGGCTGCAAACAGTAGTTTAAAAACAAAAATTGGTGGCTTGCTTCTGAAGGATTCGTTGAAACGAGCTATGAAAACTTTTGACTTTGAAACCTTTGGCGGATCTCCATTACTTGGAGTAAACGGTATTTCGATTATTGCTCACGGCAGATCCAAACATGCGGCAATTAAAAATGCAATAAAAGTTTGCTACAATATAGAAAAAGATAAAATTATCGATAAGTTTAAGGAACAGTTGAGCGATGAAAGCTTCAGAGATTCAGAGAACTGTTGACGAAAAACTCAAAAAGCTTGAGGCGCTTTTTGGGAAAAAGATCCCTCAAAGGCACAGGAAGGCTTTTATAACCGCGATTACCCATTCTTCATTTAGCGGAGAGTACAAAAATTTCTCTTCAAACGAGAAGCTTGAATTTTTAGGTGACTCGGTGCTTTCCCTTGCGATAACCCATTACCTTATAACGCATTACAAGGAATTTCAAGAAGGCGATTTGAGTAAAAAGAGGGCTTTTATAGTTTCAGAGAAAAGCCTTGCAGAGAAAGGTTTGGAGCTGAATATAGGTGAAATTATACTTTTTGGAAAGGGAGAAATCAAAACAGGTGGGCGTTGTAAGAAGGCAGTGCTTGCAGATACTTTTGAATCAATTATTGCTGCTGCTTTTATTGGCTTTGGGATTAACGAAGCGGAGAGGTTCGTTCAGCGGGTTTTTAAGCAAGAGCTGCTGGATGTCGGAGAAATGGAAACGTCTGATTATAAGTCAAGGCTTCAGGAAGCCTTGCAGAAAAAATTTCACGTTGTACCCGAGTACGAAATTGTTGGCGAAGAGGCAGTGAATGGAGTTAAGATGTTTGTCTCCAAGGTAAAACTCAAAGGTAGCAAAATAGGCGTTGGAAAAGGAAGGACAAAGAAAGAAGCAGAAGAAAGTGCGGCAATGGAGGCCCTTGAAAGTGAAGCTGTTAGAGAAGATTAGAAGCTTTTTAACCAGGGAAGGTAAGTTTGAGGATATGGAAGAATTTCTACTTTCCAATAATTTCGGTATTGAATTTACAGAATCCCTCGTGAAGGAAGTTAAAGAGAGAAAAATCAATGCAGGGAATTTCAAAGAGGCATTTGCTCGAAAAGTGAAAGACATCATCCAGCAAGTAGATAGTTCTCTGCATTTTTCAGATATTCCACCCACAGTTTACCTTTTAATTGGTTCAAACGGTTCGGGTAAAACCACGACAATTGCAAAAATCGCCAACCTTATGAAAAATAAAGGGAAGACTGTTTTAATTGTTGCAGGAGATACTTTTAGATCAGGCGCCGCAGAGCAGCTTATTGAATGGGCAAATTCGCTTGATTTGCCTATCGTAAAACAAAAGCAGGGTGGAGATCCTGCAAGCGTTGTTTATGATGGAATAGACAGTGGAATAAGTAAAAAGATTGATGTAATACTTGTGGATACAGCAGGAAGAGTTGAAACAAAGAAAACACTCATTGAGGAACTAAAAAAAGTTGAAAGTGTAATTGTGAAAAAAACAGAAAAACTCCCTGCTGAAACGCTGCTTGTGCTCGATGCATACACAGGACAGAGCGCTTTGAGCCAGATTGAAATATATAAAGAGGCTGTTAGCATTACAGGTATTGTACTTACTAAATTCGACGGAAGCTCCTCGGGAGGCGTTGTGATACCAATTATCGAGAAGTATAAAATACCCGTGAAATTTTTAGGCACAGGCGAAAGTATAGAAGACTTAAATGTTTTTTCATTTGATAGTTATTTAAATAAAATTCTTTAGGTGGAGGAAATTATGAAGAAAGAATTAACCCCAAGAGAAAGAAAACTTTTAAAGAAAGTCAGAATTAAGGAGCTCATGGAAGTTCATTCAGGGCTTTTAACGGATAGAGAGAAGAGGATTCTTACTCTTTATTCTGATCCCAACCTGAGTGGGGCTCTTATTGCGAGAAGATTGAATGTTTCACGGCAGGCAATACACGACCATGTTAACCGTGCCCTCGCAAAGATGGAAAACTGCGAATCGAAAATGCATCTCCTCGTAACAAGGAAAAAGAGGTACAGCATTCTTGCCGAGCTGCAAGGAGTGCTTGAAAGTGCCGAAAGTATGGCAACTGGTGAATTGCTCAAAAAGTTGGAAGAGGTTAAAAAATTGGTCGACAAGTTAAGTAACGTTAATTAGGAGGCGTTTTATTTTTGAAGGTTTAAAGGAAAATCTAGAAAAGGTTTTCAAAAGGCTCAGAAGCAAAGGAAGGCTTTCCGAAGAAGACATACATACTGCCCTGAGGGAGGTTAGAATTGCGCTTTTTGAAAGTGATGTAAACTATAAAGTTGCGAAAGAAGTCGTTTCAAGAGTAGGGGAAAGCGCAAAGTCAGAGAAAGTCATTGAAAGCCTAACTCCTTCCGAACAAGTTATTACAATTCTTTATAGAGAGCTTGTTGGCATATTAGGAGAATCTGCATCTCTCAATATTGATCCTAACAGACAGAATTTTATAATGCTTGTTGGTTTGCAGGGTAATGGAAAAACCACCACTGCTGCAAAAATTGCAAAATTCCTTAAAGGAAAAGGCTATAAGCCTTTGCTTATTCCACTTGACTTTAAAAGACCCGGAGCTCACGAGCAGCTCGTTTTCTTAGGAGAGAGGAACGGCTTGCCTGTTTTTAAAGATAGTTCGGGAGAACCTGTCTCAGCCATAAAAGATGTCGTCTCTTATATGGAAGAGCAGGGTTTTAATATTGGCATAGTTGATACAGCTGGAAGAAAAGAAATCGACACCGATCTGATGGACGAGCTGAAAATTGTTCACGAAGTATTGAAACCGCAGGAAACTCTGCTTGTTATGGATAGCACGATCGGGCAGGGGGCCCTTAGAGTTTGCCAGGGATTCCTTGATTTTGTAGATCTAACAGGAGGTATTTTTACAAAATTTGACAGCAGCGCAAAGGGTGGAAGCGTGCTCTCATTCAGATATGTAACAGGTAAACCTGTGAAATTTGTTGGAGTCGGAGAAAAAATTGACGACCTTGAAACTTTTGAACCAGAAAGGCTTATTTCGAGGATTCTCGGTAGAGGGGATATACAAACTCTTGTGGAAAAGGCACAGAAAGCTATTTCGGAAGAGGAAAGTGTAAAACTTTTGAAGAAAGTTTCAGAAGGGAGTTTTGATTTAAACGACTTTCGAGAGGAACTTCAAAGCCTTGCCAAAATGGGAGGAATATCAAGTATAGCATCTTACCTTCCTTTTGCCTCTCAAATGAAGCTACCTGCCAACTTCTCAGATGATAAAATGACTAGGAAGATGGTCGCAATTATTAACAGCATGACAAAAGAAGAGCGTGAAAATCCTGACATCATCAACGGTTCGCGTAGAGAAAGGATTGCAAAAGGCGCAGGAGTTGAAAAATACGATGTAAATCTCCTGTTGAAAAATTATTTTAATTTTAAAAAATTAATAAAAAATGTAAAAAGTATTGACTCTATTATTAAATTCAGGTAAAATAGAAAGGTTAATTTCTTAAGGAGGTTTAAAATTGGCTGCTAAAATAAAACTTGCAAGAGTGGGAGCGCCTCATCGGGCATCATACAGAATTATAGTAATTGATTCCCGCAGTGCAACGGACAGTAAATTTATTGAAATGATTGGTTTCTGGGACCCTGTTTCAGAACCGGAGGAACTTGTTGTAAACAGAGAAAAGGCATTGGAGTGGCTTTCAAAGGGAGCCCAACCTACAGAATCAGTTGTGAAAATTCTAAAGAGAACAGAAGTTTGGAATGAATTTCTTAAGTCACGAGGAGGTAAACGATGAAGGATTTAATTGAAAACATTGTAAAAGCATTGGTTGACATACCAGAAGAAGTAAAGATTTCGGAAATTGCTGGTGAACAGGCTGTTATTTTTGAGATCAAAGTGGCCGATTCAGACATCGGAAAAGTTATTGGAAAACAAGGAAAAACTGCAAACGCACTGAGAACAATTATAAAGGCTGCTGCGAGCAAAATTGGCAAGAACGCAAGCATCCAGATTAATTCAAAACCTAAGGGAATAGTAACAGTATAATTCAGGAGTGCCCGATGAGCGTGCTTCAAATTAAACAGAATATAGTTGTAAAGGTAATCGTTACCGAGCAGTTTAAAAACGAGTACAAGGCAGAGCTCGAAAGACAGCTGAGCTCTGTAGAAATTAAGGCAAAGGAATTCAAATCTTCCCTGGCTAGAGTAGTTATAGAAAATGCAGGAGTGGGAAATTCGAGTTATATAGAATCTCTTAAAGTTCGTATAGAAGAAGAAAGGATGCTTCAAGAGGCAATTGCTTCTGAATTGAGAGGCAGGATTAAAGAAGTCGGTAGCCTTGCCATTGATTCTGTATATCCTTATACGATGCTCGAAGGACTTGTCGAAGTAAAAGAAGGCGATAACCTTATGAGAAAAGCATCTGCTGCCGAGGTTGTTTTAAAAGACGGAATAGTTGTTTCGATAAAAAATGATTAAAGGTGCCACAGGCACCTTTTTCTATGGATATTCACATAGTCACAATTTTTCCTGAAATATTTTCTCAATTAACCGATTTTGGTATTTTTAGAATTGGCAAAGAAAAAGGTTTAATTAATATTTTTGTCCATAATCTCAGGGATTTCACAAGCGATAAGCACAAGACTACCGACGACAGGCCTTATGGCGGAGGAGCAGGTATGGTGATGCTTGTTGAACCAGTCTCAAAAGCAATCGAAAACCTTAAAAATTATGGAGAGATATACAAGGTGCTTATCACCCCTCAAGGAGAAAAATTTAATACTGAAATTGCACAATTCCTTTCCATGAAGCACTCAATCCTTCTTTTCCCTGCTCACTACGAGGGTATTGACGAAAGAGCAGTGAACCTTTTTAATATGGAACTTTCTGTCGGTGATTTTGTCATAAGTGGCGGAGAAATCCCGGCTTTGCTCGTAATGGATGCGGTGGCAAGATTGGTACCTGGAGTTTTAGGGAACGAGGAGTCTCTTAAAGAAGAGAGTTTTGCAAACAACCTCCTTGAATATTCTCATTACACGAGGCCTGAGGAGTTTGAAGGGGAAGAAGTACCCGAAGCCTTACGTAGTGGAAATCACGAGAAAATAAGACTCTGGAGGTTAAAAGAATCCCTTAAGAGAACTCTCTTAAAAAGGCCCGATCTTATCTTGAAAAAGGATTTTACGAAGGAAGAAAAGAAACTCCTCAAAGAAGTTGAGCAGGAGTTGGATAAAATTTTTGAGGAAATATTCAAAAAATGAACTTTTACATTGCCCTTCTGCACTATCCGGTGCTGAACAAGAATAATGAAATCATCGTTACAAGTGTTGTGGTGCATGATATTCATGACATTTCCCGTGCTGCAAAAACTTTTGGAGTGAGGAAATTTTTTGTTGTTGAGCCTTTTGAAGGGGAGCGGCAAATCGTTGAAAGGATCGAACATTTCTGGCAGACGTCTGGTAAAGAATATAATTCAAACAGGCTTGAAGCAATTTCTGTGCTTTCTTTGAAAGAGAAATTCAAAGATGTGCTTGACGAGATAACTCAGGAGGCCGGCAGAATACCTGTCGTTATTGGTACATCAGCACAGAAAAAAGATGCACATGAAATAAGCTTTAAAAAAGTTGCAGAGCTTCTCAAAGAGGATTTATCCGTGCTTATCTTATTAGGGACGGGCTGGGGCATCGCTTACCGAGAACTTGGAAACGTTGATTACTTTTTGCCTCCCATCGAGGGAATCGGTGATTTTAACCATCTTTCTGTAAGAAGTGCCGCCTCAATAGTGCTTGACAGGATTATTTCACAATTTAAGGAGCTTTAATCCTCCATTTTAAGTGGATTTGCAAAAATCAGCCCGAGTATAATCGTTAGCCCACCTATTATCATTATCGTGTTGAGGCGCTCTCCCAGAAACACAACGCCACTTGCGCTTCCTACAATCGGGTTAAGGTATATAAAAGCTGCCGTTGAGGATGCCTTTTTTTGCTCAAGTGCTCTATACCAGACAGTATAGCCCCAGAGGATTGACAGAAACCCGAGATAGAAAATTGCGAAAATGGATGAAAAGTGCATGTTAAATACTTGATTTATAATGTCTTTTCTTACAAATGGTATAAGGAATAAAGTTCCAATAAAAATACTCCATATCGTTACATCGAGCGGCCTGTATTTTTCGAATAATGGTTTTGAGATTACAGTGGCTATTGCCCAGGACGAAACAGCGGACAGGCTTAAAAGGACTCCGATACTGTTATTAACCTCAAACCTTCCAGATATGCCATAAGTGAGAACGGTAACACCTAAAAGAGATATTATAAGTCCTGCATATATCTTGATACCCAGTTTTTCCTTAAGGAAAATTACTGATAAGATACTTGTTAGCAGAGGACTGAACCCTGCGGTAATTGCTGCAACTGAGGCGTTTAGAATTGTCTCTGCGTTGTTAAGAAAAAGATGATATGCAGGTACCGTGAGTATTGCAACTAAAATGATTTTGATTAAATCTTTCCTTTCAACTGTCCTTATCCTGTATAAAGATGGGAAAAAGAAAAGAAAGGGAAAGATAATAAAAAATCTCAAGAATGCTATGGATGAAGGAGGCAGGTCTTTGCCTGCTAATTTTATGAGGGTATAGGAATTTGCCCATATCAGGAATAGTAAAAACAGACTTAAGTTAACCTTTACCGCTTGTGAATTTCTTTGCTTTTTCATCTTTTATTTGCACAATAATATATAAAATTTATCTTATATTCTATACAAATTACCGTTTTTTAAAACTCTGCGTTTTTTTATATACTTTGATATAAGGAGGATGAATATGAGAAAATTTATACCATTTTTATTGATTATTTTGATTGTTCTTGCTCTGGTTTCAGGATGCGGAAAGACCACTACTAATACGAGTACCGGGAGTCTTAAAATAGACGACTTTATCTTTTGCTCAGAAATAGCAGGAGATAGGGATTTTATTAAAAGAGATGATAAGACTTTTTCAAAAGATGAAAATGTTTTGATTTATACAGAGGTTTCCAATTTTACTCCTAAGGATGTCTCAGGAAAGTTTGAGTACTGGCCGGTCGTTGAAGTTGAAGTAAAAGACCCTCAAGGGAATTCAATTATACAGAGACAGAAAATTATTGATGAGAAACTTGAAATTTCTACTAAAGCACCTTACCTCTACTTCCCTATTACTCTTACTTTTCCAGCAGATTCTCCTGATGGAAAGTATGAGGTTACCGCTTATTTTGAAGATATGAATTCTGGCCGAGAAGCACAAATGAAAGATAATTTCTTTTTAGAGTAAATTTAAGTTCTTTCTGTTTTTCCTTGCTTTTGAATCCAATTTCCATATAATATCTTGATTGAGAGTTTTTTTGAAAGGAGTTGATTCTGATGAACGAGATCAGGGAAATAGAGAAAGAATATATGAAAAAGCGTGTCAGGCATTTCCATGTTGGTGACACCGTAAAAGTACATCTAAGGGTAAAAGAAGGAGAAAGGGAAAGAGTCCAGGTGTTCGAAGGTACCGTTATAGCGATGAAAGGTGGCAGTATCAATGAGTCTTTCACTGTAAGAAAGATTTCTTATGGTGTTGGCGTTGAAAGAGTATTTCCTTTGCATTCGCCTCTTATCAAGAAAATTGATATTAAGAGGAAAGGTGATGTGCGAAGAGCAAAACTTTACTACCTTAGAGAAAGAGTTGGTAAAGGAATAGTTGTGAAAGAGAAAGTTGGAGTACCAGGTGAAGATTCCGAGCAACCAAAACCTGAAGAAACAAAAGTAGAACAACCCAAAGCAGAGGAGACAAAGGCTGAAAACACTGAGCAAAAAGCCGAAAATACCGACCAAAAATCATAATGGGTGAGCTAAAAAGCTGGATTTTAATAATAATAATTGCACTTTTGCTCTCATTGCTTGTGAGAGCTTATGTTGTGCAGCCGTACAAAGTTGAAATGCTTTCAATGTACAACACGCTTACTCCGAATGATTTAATCCTTGTTGACAAGGTTTCTTACAAATTGCATCCACCCCGAAGGGGAGATGTTGTTGTTTTTGTACCTCCAAATTCTCTGAAGGACAAATATATTAAAAGAATTATAGGATTGTCAGGGGAGACAATATCAGTTCAGGAAAACACCGTTTATATCGATGGAAGACCTTTGAATGAACCTTATTTGCATTCTCCTATGCTTTCTAATCTACCTGATACAAAAATTCCCGAAGGGTACTACTTTGTAATGGGCGACAACAGAAGCGTGAGTCTTGATTCAAGAAGCTTTGGACCCGTACAAATGTCGTCTATGGTTGGAAAAGCAATTTTTGTTTACTGGCCGTTCAATCACATTGAAGGGCTATGTGCATATAGTGGAGAAACCCCGTAGTTTAGTAATAGGCGTTGATGAAGCAGGGAGGGGACCTCTCGCGGGCCCAGTTGTCTCTACAGCTGTAATAATTAAAGAAAAAATTGATGGAGTAAAAGATTCAAAGTGTCTCTCGGCAGTAAGACGCGAAGCTTTATTTAACTTAATTGTTAACAAAGCAATAGCCTTTGGCATAGGCGTTGCTTCCCCAAAGGAAATTGATAATTTAAATATATTAAAAGCAACATTGCTTTCTATGAAAAGAGCAATTGAATCCCTGAACTTGAACTACTTTGAGAGGTACGGAGAATTTATTAAAGAAGCCAGAGTGTTTGTTGATGGCAACAAAATTATTCCCGAGGTGAAATTTCATCAAAAGGCTGTGATAGGTGGCGATAGAAAAATTTACGAGATAAGTGCAGCCTCGATTATTGCAAAGGTTACAAGGGATAGGATGATGAAATCGTTTAGCAAAAAATACCCGGTTTATGCATTTGAGAGGCATAAGGGTTATGCGACTCCGTTGCACAGGGAAATGATTAAGAAATACGGAATATCCGAAATTCACAGGAGGTCTTTCCTTAAAAAACTCAATGAAGAGAATAGCCTTTGGTAGATTTGGCGAAGACATAGCTGAAAAGTTTTTGAAGGATAAGGGGATTAAAATAATTGACAGGAATGTGAGGACCCCTTTCGGTGAGATTGATATTATTGGCGAAGAAAATGAAAAAATTTATTTTGTGGAAGTGAAAACGAGAAGCAATACAAACTTTGGTTTACCAGTTGAAGCTGTTAACAAAAGGAAAAAAGCGCATATGGTAAATTCAGCAATGTTTTATTTAAGAGGAAGAGAAAAAGATTTTGAAATTGGTGTTATTTCTATTCTTTTTAATGGAGAAAATTTTAATGTTGAATATACGACAGAGATTTTTTAGTATGGCTGGGGCGGAAGGATTCGAACCTTCGAATAACGGATCCAAAGTCCGTTGCCTTACCACTTGGCGACGCCCCAATGCATACTCATTTTACAGATTTAAGGAGTGTAGTCAATAGCAATGAGAGAATTAAAAATTATACCGCTCGGCGGTATAGGAGAGATCGGCAAGAATTCGACTGTTTTTGAAATTGACGGCGAGATGATTCTTGTTGACGCAGGTTTTAAATTCCCTTCTTCTGATATGCCAGGAGTTGATTTTATCATACCTGATTATTCCTATGTTATTAAAAGAAAAGGAAATTTGAAAGGGCTTGTGCTTACTCATGGCCACCTCGATCATATCGGTGCCGTCCGTTATTTGTTTGAAGATGTTGTCCCATCTATTGTTGTAGGCTCTGATCTTACATTAGGTTTAGTCAAGAACTTGCTTTTGGGGAAGTTGAGGGATTCGATTGATTTTAGAGAGGTAAAAAGTGGAAGCATTGTTTCCATCGGTAAATTTATACTCGAATTTATTCATGTGACACACAGTATTCCAGCTAGTCTTGGTATTGCAGTGACTACATCGGAAGGGACAGTTTTTTATACAGGTGATTATAAAATAGACCCTACGCCTGTTAATGACTTGCAAACTGATATAAGCAGACTTAAGCTTCTAAAAGAAAGAGGTGTGATTGCCTTGTTCTCAGACAGCACAAATGCTGATGAAAGTGGTTTTACAGGATCTGAATCATCTATAACCAAAAATCTTGCAAAGATTTTCGAACAATCAACGGGCAGGGTAATTACTGCTACATTTTCTACAAATATTTACAGAATCCAGCAGTTCATAGATGTGTCCCAAAAGTCGGGAAGGAAAGTGATTTTTGACGGCAGAAGTCTAGTTGAAAGCGTAAAAATCTCCCATAAACTTGGTTATTTAAAAATTCCAGAGGGAATTGAGGTTGACGTTTCTTCTATATCGGCAATTCCCAAAAGGCAGATTACCCTTATTACGACGGGGACTCAGGGCGAGCCAATGTCCGGGCTTGTAAGGATTTCAAATGGGATGCACGATGGCATCAATATTACCAAAGGTGATACAGTGGTGATCTCTGCCGACCCCATCCCTGGGAACGAAAGGGTTATCTCGAATACAGTGAATAAGCTTTTCAAATTGGGAGCATTTGTTTACTATAGAAAAGAAGATGGAATCCATGTTTCAGGGCACTGCTCGCAGGAAGACATCCGCTTTATGATTGACCTTGTAAAACCTAAGTATTTTGTACCGATCCATGGCGAGTATAAGCATCTTATCTATGCAAAGAAAATTGCCGAGGAAGAAGGTATCAATGTCCATAATATACTCTTGCTCGAAAACGGTATGGGTGTTAGCATTTCCAAAGGAAGAATGAGGAAAATCCCGCGGATTCAATCTGGCGAGGTAATTGTCGAGGGAAATACAAAAATTCCAGTCAAAAGTGAAGAGGAAGCTTCTTTTATAGCAGAACGTAGAGAAATGGCGTATAAAGGTATGCTTACAGTAGTAGTAATTCTTAGCAGAAAGGCGGAAATCCTCCGCCCGGTCCACATTGAAACAAGAGGTATTGTTTTCCCCAGGGGCTTAGAAGGAGAAATTCTTAAGGCAGTAAAAGAAAAAGTAGTTGAAAGTGTAAGAAAATATGGTAAAATTAAGCTGCAGGAAGAGCTTGAGCATGAAATAGAAAAAGCTGTTGAAAAAATATTCAAACAGCATTTGAAGAAGTCGCCTGCAGTATTTGCAACAGTTCTCAAAGAGAAGAAAAAGTAAGCGGGAGTGGCGGAATTGGCAGACGCGCTGGATTCAGGTTCCAGTGGGGCAACCCGCTGGGGGTTCGACTCCCCCCTCCCGCACCATACCTTGTCAGAGTATTTAAATCGTCCCTTAATCCGCATATTAGAATTTAGTGCCAGCCGCCGTGCTCTAGTTTTTTTGGAATTTGCAATTTCTATTTATTTTGTAAAAAAGTATAATATATTATGTAGTGAATTTGTATAAAAAAAGAGAGAGGTGGTAAAAATGGCTAAGGTGAAAATTAGTCCATTAATAAGCGACCAAAATGAACTGCTTGAAAAAATCAACGAGTTAGAACATTCTTTAAATTATCAAAAAAAGTTGAATAAAGCGCTCAAACAACACAACCAGCACCTTAAGAAAACTTTAGAGCGAACAATAGCCATAATGATAAAAATTGCCGAGATGAAAGATCCTTACACGGTTGGGCATCAGGTAAGAGTTTCCCAATTGGCAACTGCTATTGCAAAGAGAATGAATTTATCTGAAAAAAAGGTAGAATCAATAAGAATTGCCTCTCTTATCCATGATATTGGTAAAGTCAGTGTACCTTCTGAAATATTAAATAAGCCAGGTAGATTAACCAATTCTGAATATGCTTTGGTTAAGACCCATCCTGAAATTTTTTATAAATATATAAAAGATATCGATTTTCCAGTAAAGGTGGCTGATATTATTTTGCAGCACCACGAAAGGATAAATGGATCTGGTTATCCAAAAGGTTTAAAAGACGACCAAATTCTTCTTGAGGCTAAAATAGTGGGTGTAGCAGATGTCGTTGAGAGTATGAATTCAAAGAGACCTTATAGAGATGCGCTTGGGATGGACAAGGCCCTGGATGAGATTTCGAGAAACGATGGTGAACTTTACGATCCTGAGGTAGTAGAGGTTTGTAAAAAACTTTTAAGAGAAAACGGCTTTAAGTTTGAAAAAGTGGGAAATAATCATCCTTATTAGTACTTTTTTGGAAGCAATTTAATATGTTTTTATATAATTTGACTATCTTTTTTGCCAGGTTCACAATTCTTAATTGATTGTATCAAACTAATTGAATTTGCTACAAAAAGTTATATCGCAACTTTTGATAACTTTTTCAGAATGCTGTTTCTATACCGTTAAGCTATTAACCACTATTACTCAACCAGCAGCCCCTTTCTTTTTATCCAGTTTGTCCCCTGAGGGGTAATTAGCAGCACATCAATTGGGCCTCCAACGGTCTTTGGTCTTGCCTGAAACCTCATCGTGTCAATTGTTGTTTTTACTGCATATACTGCGAAGTCAATTGCATCTTGAAGGCTCATTATATCCCATATAACCTGAGGCTTTGGGACCTGTTTCAGATCTCCGGTATTATCCTTCATCCAGGCTGGCTGAAGTATCTCTGTAATGATGTCGCTTTCTCCGCCCCAGCTTGCTCCATAAAGTATCTGGTCTTTTTCTTTTACGTAGTTTAATCTCTTCAGTTCCGCTCTTTTTATATTGCAATGGTAAACATAAGGAGTGCTGATTTTTCCTCTCTTTTTGTAACCTGCAATATGAAACGATGTGTCAGCCAATGGAAAATTTCTTTTGAAAAAATTGAGTAGTTTTTCGGCAATACTCTCTACATCGTCATTTTCGGTTAAATCCTCTTCTTCGAATGTTTTTAGGTGGAAATCAGTTCCCATTTTTCCAAGAAAAGCCTCTCCAAATGTGCTTATCCCAACCTGTGAGCTTTCAAGTAAAAACGTTTTGTACACATAATCAGAACTTACAATCGGTATGGGAGGATGGTCCTTTGCGCTTTCTTCCACCCTCTGTATGCCTATTGTTTGCCTGCTGTCGGATGCCATTACAATCCCGCCAGGTATGTAAACTGTTATTACAAATGACATTTCAAACCTCCTTTAATCTTTTGTAATCTGTATTCTTCTCAACAGATTAATGTGATTTTGTTAAATAATCAACTTGCTTTTTGGTGAGTTTATCTATTTTTATTCCATAAGAATCAAGCATTGTCTCAGCAACTTGCAAATCGACTTCCCGGGGCACGTCGTAAACTTTATTTTCAAGTTTTCCCTTATTTTTGAGAATATATTCAACAGAGAGTGCCTGCAGTGCAAAAGACAGGTCCATAATTTCAATTGGATGTCCATCTGCACATGCAAGGTTTACGAGTCTTCCTTCTCCGAGCACATAAATTTTATTTTTATTGTTAAGTCTATACTCTGTGATATTTTTTCTTACCTCTTTCTTATTGACTGCAATTTTTTCAAGTTCATCCATCTTGATTTCCACATTGAAGTGCCCTGCATTCGCAAGAACTGCTCCGTCTCTTAACAATTCAAAGTATCTTGCATCTATGACATTTGTATTTGCAGTACAGGTGATAAAAATTTCTCCAATTTCACATGCATCCTTCATAGGAAGCACGGTGAATCCGTCCATATATGCCTCGATTGCTTTTATCGGGTTAACTTCGGTTACAGATACCCTTGCGCCAAGTCCTTTCGCCCTCATTGCAACACCTTTTCCCACCCAACCGTATCCTGCAATAACTACATTTTTACCGGCAATGTTCATATTTGTTGTCCTTATAATTCCATCCCATGTTGATTGTCCCGTACCGTACCTATTGTCAAAAAGGTATTTGCACTGTCCGTTATTTACAGCGACAACTGGAAACTTTAACCTTCCCTCTTTTTCAAGTGCCTTATCTCTTATCACGCCTGTTGTGGTTTCTTCGCAGCATCCAACGATATCTTTTAGTAATTCTTTCCTCTTTGTATGCACAAGGCTTACCAGGTCTCCCCCATCGTCAATTATAATGTGAGGATTTATATCAAGAATTTTGTTGTAGTTTTCCCAGTACTCTTTTTCTGTTTCCCCGTATTTTGCAGATACAATTACCCCTCTTTTTGAAAGCGCCATTGCAACGTCATCCTGTGTTGTTAGCGGGTTTGAGCCAGTTATTGCAACATTTGCGCCTCCCTCATGAAGTATATATGCGAGGTTTGCGGTTTTTGCTTCAAGGTGCAGTGCAATACTAATCCGCACTCTTTTAAATGGCTTTTCTTTCCTTAATCTATTTTCTATTGTTTTTAAAATCGGCATATGTTTCATTGCCCATTCCATTTTTAAAGTACCTTCATCCATTTTCATTTCCCTTCTAATTCTAAGGATTTTTATGTTTTTTAAAAACTTGAAAAATTTATATGCCCTTGATTACCATTTAAATAAGATTAAAATATATATAAAATATAAATAAA
>MNXV01000064.1 GCA_001871575.1 Caldisericum sp. CG2_30_36_11 | reverse complement strand
AACTTGCCCGGGGTGGACAAAAAAGATGTAAAAATTAAAATCAACCCAGAATCTATTACGATAGCAGGTGAACTTAAAAAAGAGAAAAAGCAAAATGAAGAAAACTACTATGTTGAAGAAAGAGTCTACGGTACTTTTAGCAAAGTAATACCTCTTCCAGCAGAAGTAAATCCAGAAAAAGCCAAGGCAAAGTTTGAAAATGGAGTTCTTGAATTAACAGTCCCAAAGGCCGAGATTAAAAATTTTAAAGAAATTACACTTTAAAAATCCAGGGGGCTTTGCCCCCTTTTTAAAAACATCAAAACGATTTCTAAGAGTTTATAAAAAAATGTTGAATAATAAAAAATACAATATATAATAATCTTTGAAGTAAAACGAAAAGGAGTATTTCTTTTTTATTTAGAGATGAAAATTATTTTAAAATTTTTCAAAAAAGAATTTAAACTTTACGCATTAATTATTTCTCTTTTGTTAATTGTGGATTCGTCACAGGTCATTATCCCAATTTTTACAAAAAGGGCAATAGATGCAATAGCTAACAGTAACAAGTCACTAATCTTGAAGAATGGACTATATATTATCATAATATCGGCAGCAATAATAGCGATAAGATATTTTTATAATTATATATTGAGATACTTAACTTTGAAATTAGATCATGATATAAAAATTTCATTATTTAATAAATATCTTAATCTACCAAAAAAACTCATTCAGCAATTAGAAATTGGTGACCTTATGGCAAGAGTAACAAACGATACAACTGCAGTACGATTTTTTCTCATAATGGGGTTTATTGGAATAATCGACATCTTTTTCCTCGGAATAACCACTTTTGTAGCAATGTTTATTATGAATGCAAAATTAACACTTATAGTAATTTTGCCTCTCCTAATCCTTATACCAATTACTCTAAATTTTGGCAAAAAAATACATCTATATTTTCGAAAAGTTCAGGACCTTTTCGGAGAAATGACGGTGAGAATAAGAGAGGCTATTGGTGGAATAAGAGTCATCAAAGCATTTGTTAGAGAAAACTTCTACTTAAACCTGTTTATGAACATAAACGAACAATACTTAAGGGAAAATTTGAAACTTGTAAAACTTGACGGATTTCTTGACCCCACCATTAACCTGCTTATAAATATCTCCATGTTTAACTTATTAGTTTTCGGAGGGCTCTTTTTCATAAGAAACAAGGCAGATATAGGGACAATTGTAGCATTTTTCCAATATATTCAGACTTTAGCATGGCCAGTAATGGCTATAGGCTTTTCAATAGCTCTTTATCAAAGAGCGAAGGCTTCTCTTAATAGAATTGAAGAGGCTTTAAATATCAAACCAGAAATAATAGATACACATCCAAAACAAATTGAATCCTTAAAAGGTAATATAACAATAAACAAACTTTCTTTTAAATTTGGAGAAGATGAAAATTTTATCTTAAAAGACGTGTCAGTTGAAATTGATCAAGGGACTCTTGTTGGTATAACAGGACCCCCTGGGAGTGGTAAAACAACACTTTTAAACCTTATAATGAAAATATATAATACCAAAAGAAACACAATAAATATTGATAGAGTTGACGTTTTTGATATACCTTTAAAATTATTCAAAGAACAAATAGCATATGTTCCTCAAGAGCCTTTCTTGTTCAGCGATTCTATATTAAACAACATAAAACTCGCAAAAGAAAATGCAACCACAGAAGAGGTTGAACAAGCTGCTAAAATTGCAGATATTCATAAGGATATTTTAAATTTCCATCAAAGTTATGAAACTATAGTTGGAGAACAGGGAGTAACACTGTCAGGTGGGGAAAGACAAAGAGTTTCAATAGCAAGAGCGATTATAACAAAAAGGCCAATAATGATTTTTGATGACCCATTATCGGCCGTAGATACAGAAACTGAAAGAAATATTATACAAAATTTGAAGGAGTTCTTTAAAGATAATAAAATCACCGCAATAATTGTTTCTCAAAGAATTAGTGCCTTATCAATTCTCGATAAAGTAATCGTTATTGCAAATGGAAAAATTTTAGAACAAGGGAAACCAGACGAACTCCTTGATAAAAATGGCTATTATTATCATCTTTACAGAAAACAATTACTTGAAGGAATTGAAGTATGAAAAACAGATATATAAAAAGGTTTTTGCCGTACATATTTAAATATAAATCTGCAATAATTTTCGCGCTTGTATTTCTTGTGGTAGCGTCGCTTTTATCGTCATTAATCCCTTTTATTGTTAAGAATGCAATAGATAATTATATATCGGCAAAAAATTTGCAGGGCTTAATTAAACTTTCAATATTTCTACTTTTAATGATAGGAGTGCAGTTCATATCAAAACTAATTCAGATTTATCTAACTAACCTATCAGGTCAAAAAATAATGAAAGATTTAAGACATGACCTATTCCAAACAATGGAGTCATTTGAAATAGACGTTTTTACAAAAGAACCTTCTGGAAAGATTATAACTCGTATAACCAACGACGTTGAAAACATGAATGAGTTATTAACTTCTGGCATTGTCTCACTTCTTGGCGACATGCTTATGGTTGTATTTTCAATAATATTTTTGTTCTATATAAATTTAAAGCTCTCTCTCATTTCTCTAATACCTTTGCCTGTTGCAATTATTGCTGCATTATTTCTCGGCAATAGAATGGAAAAAATCTACGAAAAAGTAAGAGATATTTTGACCAGGATGAACATTCACATGCAGGAAAGTCTCACGGGGCTTCCAATAATTCAAACTTTCGGTGTAGAAAAAACCAATCTCTCGAAGTTCAGTAATATAACAAAAGATTTTCGATTCACCTTTCATAAAGCTCAAATGCTGAACATTATGCTCAGACAAAGTATTAACGCTCTCTCTTATACTTCTATAGTCTTCGTCATTGTTTTTGGAGGTTTATTTGCCCTGAAAGGAACAGCTACCGTTGGAACAATCGTTGCATTTCTTGTGTATTTAAATCAGCTTTATGGACCGCTTGGTGACCTTTCGGATAGATTTTCTATACTCCAGAATGCTATATCCTCCATGGCAAAACTCGATGATTTTTTAACATCGAATAATGTAGAAAAAGAAGGCAATAAGGGATTTAAAAAACCAGTTCAAGGAGAAATCGAGCTTGAAAATGTTTCTTTCTCCTACGATAAAGATTCAATTATTCTGGAAAACATAAATATGAAAATTAAAAAGGGAGAAAAAGTTGCAATTGTGGGATTCACAGGTGCAGGAAAGTCAACAATTGCAAATCTTATATTATCTTTTTATGAACCTGATTCGGGTTCAGTAAAGATTGATGGTATTGATACAAAGATCTTGAATAAAAAAGAGTTGAGAAAAAATTCTGCAATTGTTTTACAGAATATTTTTATTTTTAAAGGAAGTGTAAGAGACAACATAGCCTTAGGCAGAGAAGATTTTACAGAAGAGAAAATAATTAATGCAGCTAAAGAAATAGGTGTGCATGATTTTATTATGAAACTTCCCAATGGGTACGATACAGAGCTTTCAACTGAAGGCAAAAATATTTCTGTAGGCGAAAGACAACTTGTATCTTTTGCAAGGGCTCTTGTTTACAACCCTAAAATCCTCATCCTTGACGAAGCTACTGCTTCTATAGATACCAATACAGAAGAAATCATCGAAAATGGTATAAAAAAATTGATGAAAGATAGAACATCAATAGTTATAGCTCATAGGTTATCAACAATAAGGAATGCTGATATGATATACGTAATAAACAAAGGAAAAATTGTTGAATCAGGAACACACAGGCAACTAATGCAGGGTAAAGGACTTTATTATGAGCTGTATACTACACAATTCAAAAAAATTTAAGAACTCCTGTCAAGAAATCTATTTTTTACCAAACGTTCAATAAAAAAGGGTAAAATAATAAATTTTAAAAAAGATAGGGAAGGCGACGGGGGCACCTTCCCTGGCATGAATAAAAAAGGAGGTAGGTATATCAGCTATTCAACGATGAATAACTGATTTTTTATTGTGTACTATTATATTGAAATCGAAAGCTGTGTCAATAGTTTGAGAAAGATTTTTTATCCATTTTAAAATAACTGAGATACTATCTTTTCTATCCATATTTTAAGCCAGTTCTCGTAATTCTTTGCTATTTCTTGATAAGGCATAGTAAGGTATTTATCAGGTTTTACTGCATATACAAAATAATCTGGGAGTGGTGTATCTTTTACAACAGGAAACATCCATTGATGTCCAGGAATTTCCTTCTGGAAATCCTCAGAAAGCATAAAATCAATATAGTTCTGAGCCAATTTCTCATGTTCTGTTCCTTTTATTATCCCGGCAAACTCAAGGTACATCCAGCCACCCTCTTTTGGGATTATTGCTTTATATCTTGTACTCTTATCTTCTGTATAAAAATATGCAGGGTCAGTATCATAACTAATCATCATTGGCGCTTCTCCATTAGAAAAAGCAGTAAAAGCCGAATCCCATCCAGGATAAATATGGAAAATTGTCGGATTGAGTTTCTCCCAGTAATCAACAAATCCATTTCCTCCATAAACTGCTATAGTCCACAGTAAAAAGCTCATACCCGGCCCACTGGTTCTTGGGTCCTCTAAAATAAGTTTTTTAGCATATTCAGGTTTAACAAGATCTTCAAAACTTTTTGGTGGGTTTTGTATTTTTTCAGAGTCGTAGAGAATTGCAATGGAATCCGGACCATCAAAAGGAATCAACCTATAACCTTCATCAAGAATATATTCTGAAGGTATTTTATCAATTAATTTCGGCTTATAAGAAATAAATAAATCATTATCTAATACCTTTGAAAGGTCATCAATATTTACACCGACAAAAATATCAGCCTGACTGCTTCCTTTCTCAAGAATTAGGCGATTCAAAGTTTCTTTTGAATCTCCAAAAGAGATGAAATTAATCTTACAATTATACTTAGATTCAAAAATTTGATTTGTTGCTTCAGGAACACCATAAGAAATAAAACTATCGTAGGTGTAAATCATAAGTGTTTCTGGCATTGCTTCTTTCTTCTGGCAACCAACAAAACTTCCAAAAACTAAAAAAGTAACTAAAACAACCAAAACAATTTTTTTCATATATTCCCTCCTTAAATTAATTTGATTAGTACATTTTCGAGAATAGATCTTTTGCATCACCTCCTTTGTTTCACATTTTTATTAAAAGATAAAAATACACTGTTCCCTGCCTTGAAATTAGTTATATTCCTCGTTAAACCTAATGCAAATATTGTACTATTTTCCAGCTTAACAACTATTTCACTCATACTTCCAAGATAATGAATATCAGCAACGATTCCTTTTAAAATTCCTCTCTTTTTAGAGAGCTTTATATCTTCAGGGCGCACATATAGAGTCTCTCCATCCATATTTATAGAATTAATTTTACCGATGAATTCTCTCGCAAATGAAGTTTGTGGGTAATAATAAAGCTCAACTGAGGTGCCTATTTGTTCGATACGTCCATTATTCATAAGTATAATTCGGTCAGATAGATACATTGCTTCTGTTTGGTCATGTGTTACATACACTATTGTTATTCCAAACTTCCTGTGAAAATCTTTCAGCTCGTTGCGCAGTTTTTCTCTAATCTTCGCATCAAGCGAAGACATTGGCTCATCCATTAAAAGTATGTCTGGCTTTGTTATCATGGCTCTCGCAAGAGCAACTCTTTGCTTCTCACCACCAGAAATTAAATTGGGATATTTAGAGAGTATATTTTCGATACCAAATGCATTAGCAAATGTGCGAACCTCAACATCTACCTCTTTCTTTGATATATGCTTGAGTCTTAGACCAAAGGCAATGTTTGAATATACTGAGAGAAATGGGAACAAGGCATAATCTTGAAAAACAATGCCAATATTCCTCTTCTCTGATCGTACATTTGTGATATCGATTCCATCCTTAATAATTTTCCCTGAATCAGGGGGGATGAAGCCAGCAATGATATGAAGAATAGTCGTTTTGCCAGAGCCTGAAGGACCAAGTATTGAAACAAGTTCGCCTTCGTATGCTATAAAACTTGCCTTTATAGAAAAATCTGAATAATTCTTGCAAATTTCCAAAAGTACTATTTTTTCGTTCATATAATATTCTCTCTGCCTCTATGAAACTTTTCAATAAGAATAAATGAAATAATATTTATCACAGCAAATATCGAACCTAAGGCCGAAGCTTCCCCATAGTGCCTTCCGGAGAGGAATCTGTATAAAGCAATTGGAATTGTCGTAAATCTTGGCATATAAAGCATAAATGTGGCCCCAAACTCTCCAAAAGATATTGCAAAAGAAAATATCGAAGAAGTAATAAGGACATTTTTGAAAAGGTTCAGGTCAACCGCAAAAAAGCTCTTAACTCTGCTATAACCAAGACTCCTTGATGCAAAAACAAATGAATCCGAAGTACTCTGGACAGCTGGTAAAAGGGCCCTTAAAGAAAAAGGGAAAGCTAACAAAGTGTGAGCAATTAATATGGGGATAGGTGTATTCATCAAGTTAATAGGTGAGCGGAAGAAAATTATGAATGAAAGTGCAATTGTAATTGGAGAAATAGCCAAAGGGAGCATTAAAATTGAAACAAATAAATTCTTACCTTTAAAATTCGTTTTCAATCCATAACTTCCAAGGAGGGCAAACAAATTTGACAATAATAATGTGAATAACGCAAAAGCAAAACTGTTCAAAATCACTCTTAAAAAGCTTGTTCCTAAAAGATAGGTGTAATCGGTACCAAAAAGCTTTGCAAAATTTTCTAAAGTAAACTTTGATGAAAATGGGTCCAGGAAAGCATAAACGATTACAACAAGAATTGGTGCAATGATTAAAAAAAATATCAATCCAAGATAAATTAAGCTGAAAAATAGGGTCTTTTTATTACTTAATATGCTCGGTGCGGGAGCGATAGATTTTTCTATATCTCCTGTTTTAACAATATCGCTTACCTTTAAATAAGTATAGATTACCAATAATGAAAATAATGCCTGGAATGTAGCCAATGCGCTTCCCATCTTAAAATCGGAAAACATATTGTAATATGTGTAAATTGAAACCTCAATCGTGGCAAACCTAGCTCCTCCAATAATGAGAATAATTGAAAAGCTTAAGAAACAAAATAAGAATACAAGAGAAAAGCTCGAAATAATAGCAGGGAGTAGCAATGGCACAGTAACTTTAAAAAAAACTTCTAAAGGTTTTGCGCCTAAACTTTTAGCGGCAAATTCATATTTGTCTGATACTCCTGCCCATGCAGCCCCAATTATCCGCAAAACCACTGGAAAGTTGTAAAAAGTGTGCACAAGGATAATAGCTGCAAATGAGTATAAGATATGGAAAGGTTGCTTAAAATGAAAAACGTCCATTAAAAATTTGTTTAAGAAGCCATTGTCGCCAAATAAAATTATGAATCCAAGGGCAACAAGAAGAGATGGTAGAATAAAAGGAACCGTGGTTAATGAAACTAAAAAAGACTTGCCTTTAAATTTATAGTGTGAAATGATATAGGCACCTGGAAGGCCAACGATAAGAGTAAAGAATGCGCTTATAAATGCCTCTTTAAAGGTAAAAGTAACGACTCGTAAATTATAAAGGTCGTTAAATATTTTTTTAAATTCATTGAGAGTAAAACTTCCAGTAGATGTAGTAAAAGCCTCTTTAAGCATTTTGAAGAGGGGGAAATAGAAACATAAAAAAAGAAAAATAAATAATAAGAAAAAGTTTAAAAAGATCTTCTTTTGAATTCCTCTTAATAAAGGTATTTTATTAATTTTCATTTTTCCCTACGCTAGTATTATCTAGATCAGGTCCAGAGGGTTAGGCAAAAGCCTTCTCAGCATAACGCACCCCTATATAACCAAATCAAATAATTATATCATCATTTTAAAAATATTAAAACTAAAATTTTAAAATTTAAATAAATTTTGTAACCTATTAATTTTCCTTAAAATAAAATGTAAGATAGGGAGGCAAAAATGTTGGAGTTTACTTCTACAAAAGAAGTCTTAGGCTTCAGTAAGAAAAATTCAATTAAACAAATAGATTTAAAGTTCACAAACCTTTTTGGTGGACTGCATCACGTTACAGTACCTATTACCAGAGTTAATGAACAATTCTTAAAAAATGGAATAGGCTTTGATGGTTCCTCAATTCCTGGTTTTAAAACTGGCAAACAAAGCGATATGAAACTAATTCCAGACATAAATTATGCATTTATAGACCCTTTTTACGAAGTAAAAACCTTATCATTCTTTGGATTTGCATATCAAGCCGGTTCAAACGAGGAATTTTTGCTTGATCCTCGCATAATTGCCAAAAAAGCAGAAAATTACCTTAAAGCAAAAAGCTTTGCAAATATGAGCTTCTGGTCGCCAGAATATGAATTCTATGTCTTCTCAAGTGTGAACTATAAAAATGAACAAAACATCTCTTATTACGAAGTCGATTCAGATGAAGGTTTATGGAATTCGGCTGGCAATTTAGAGCCAGGGAAGGGCTATTTTAACAAAACTGGAAAGGGATACCATGCTACTCCTCCAAAAGACAAACTCTATAATTTTCGGTCAAATCTTGTATCAATACTTGAGGAAGCAGGTATCGAAGTAAAATACCACCATCATGAGGGAGGTGGTGCAGGGCAAGTCGAAATTGAGGTTCCATACAATACTTTGTTAAGATCTGGAGATATAGGTCAAACTATAAAATATTTTGCAAAAATGTATGCATACCAGAACAACTTAACAGTAACTTTTATGCCAAAACCTTTAAACAATGATGCCGGAAACGGAATGCATTTTCATCAAAAGCTTTTTAACAATGAAGTGCCTATATTTTATAAAAAGAATATTAAAACCTTTGACTTGTCAGAAATTGCCCTTTATTACACCGGGGGTATTTTAAAACACACTCCCTCGCTCGTTGCCATAACAAACCCATCGACAAATTCATACAAAAGGTTAGTTCCAGGATATGAAGTTCCTATAGGAGTTTTTTATTCGCTTGGTAATAGAAACGCAGCAATAAGAATACCCAAATATTCTACTACACCTACGGATAAAAATATAGAATTTAGAGTATCAGATGGATCAGGCAATATATATCTTTCGCTGGCTGCAATGCTTAAAGCTGGATTAGATGGTATAAAAAACAAAGTGAATCCAGATAAATACGAATTGAATGAAGCTTCAAAAATGCAAATATTACCGACTTCGCTCAAACAGGCACTTTACTATTTAGAAAATGATAATAGCTACTTAAAAGAAATATTCCCTGACGATTTCCTTAAAATTTGGATTGAAGAAAAAAGCAAAGAGGCATTTGAAATTGAAAAAAGAGTTCATCCATACGAGGTTGAGCTTTATTTCGATTGTTAATAAAATTAGATATTTTTGAAAATGAAGATTTTATAAAAAATAAGGTTCAAAGTTCGTATTTCCTTTTTGCCTTGATTACTTCGCTTGTTGGACTTAATTGGTTCATGTGGGGTCCGTTATTATCCTCGATCGTTGAGTCGAGATACAAAATTTCAGGCTTTGCATTAGCACTATTTATTTCATCAGTTCCACTAGCTCTTGTAATTATGTCTTATTTCACCGGAAGCCTGGCAGATAAAAACCCAAAGAGAACCACAATTATTGCAGCAACTATGCTTGGGGTTACTACAATTTTAAGGCCTTTTACAGCAGGGAACTTTACTGCCCTTCTTATAATGCAGTTAATTTTTGCTCTAAGTGCAGCATTTTGCTTTACTTCATGGTCTCCTTTTACCTACAGACTTTTTGAACCAAAAGAGATTTCTACAAAAATAGCAATTTTCACAGCATTCCTTACAGGAGGACAAATACTTGCTTTCCTTATTACATTTCCAATTGCAAATAAAATTGGGCTTTTTTATTTATTATTAATTTACGGTATTATTTCAGCAACAGTTTCGACATTTTATATACTTTTAGTTTCAAAACTCGACTTTCCTTATAAAGTAACAAGGAACAAAATACCGACTTTTTTAGAAGGCGCAAAAATTACATTTTCCGAACCTTCTATGAAATCTCTGAGTTTCATCTCCCTCCTCGACATCGGCGTATTTGCATGGCTTGCTGGTTGGTATCCCAAAATGCTTATCTCCTTTAAGGGAATCTCACCATCTAATGCTGCGATAGTTAACAGCATGATACTGCTTGGCTGTTTGATTGGCGCAATGACTATACCCAATTTAAGCCATAGATTAAAAAAGGTAAAAATTTTCTTTTTATTGCTCCCGATTATATGCATAGCTATGTTTTTGCTCATCCCTAAATTAAACAGCTTCGGTGCTTTATTGATAGATGGAGTTATCCTTGGGTTCGCCCTGTTTCCAATGTATCCTCTTGGGGTTCATCTGCCAAGTGCCTATTCGAAAATAGGAATAAAACATGCAGGTGTGGGAAGCGGGATAATACTTATCGCTGCAAACATTGGTGGCTTCTTATTGCCAGAATTAGGAGCAGCAGTTACAAAAATGACTCCTTCAATAATTATTTTCGGAATAATACCAATGGCGCTGATGTTTATAGGAGCATTGTTCTTTAAAGATCCTGACACTTACATTTAAAGGTTTTTAAAAATTAAAAAAGGAAAGATGTTTATTTTCTGAAGTCTTTCTCAGAAAAGGCTTCTACTTGATATGTATTAATTTCCATTCCCTTAAGTCCAATGCAATTATAGGGCAACCCTGCTTTATAACACAAATTACCAAAAAATTCATCTTTAGAGGGCAAATCTTCCCAAACCTGAGGAAGAAAAGTAGCCTGATATATTCCTCTTCTTAATATAACCCCATCGATGCCGGGTCTGATTTTATTATATAAATCCTGAACATCACTAAACTCCAATCGCATGGGGATTGTTAAAATTGAAATTTCTATATCTATTGCTTTAAACTCGTCCTTAGTTAAAGGATAAAATCTTGGGTCTCTAAAAGCTGCGTTTATAGAATTATCTACAATATCCAATATCAGAGGTTTAGTAGGAATTATTGAACCAATACATCCTCGTAGCTGTCTCCCAATTGTAAGAGTTACAAAAGTTCCTCTTCTCTCCCAAAGATCCACGTCATCGAAGTCTTCATGATATGGAGAAAGTTTTTTGCCTATTTCAAGATACAGCTCGATAGCTCTTCTTGAAATATCCAATAAAATTTTACGCTGAGAATCTTTCATTTATTCTATTCCTTATAAAAAGCATAAGAACCATATCCTACAACCTGATCCTTAGGACCTGCGGTATCACCACTTGTCATGTAACAGAGAACTTTGCTTTTCCAATTTTCCTGTTTTGCAATATAAATTAACATTTCTAAGCCGATTTTACCGCAGGCTTCACATTTCTGAAGCCTTTTTAAATCAAGCCCTTCTACTGCCTTATTACAATTCTCGTCGATCTTTCTTGCATTTTCATAAGGATAATAATGACTTAAATCGGAACTTACAAGAATTAAAGAATTTTCATCAAGGTATTTTTTCAGGACGTCTCCAAGGTATGAAGGAGAAATTTCACCAGTGATTATTGGGATAATTTCAAAATGAGGTAAAGCATATTGTAAGAAAGGTAACTGCACTTCTACGCTATGCTCTTCAACATGGGCATCGAGAACAAAATGAAAATTATCTTCAGTTAGCAACTTAGAGGCAATTTTAGAAACATTCACCAATCCCATGGGAGTTTGGTAGGTATCAAAGATACCAACGGATACACCAGAAAAATAAGAGAAATGAGAAGGAGCAATAATAAAAATTTTCCAAAACTTTTCATGATCAAGGTTATACAACTGTTTAAAACTGAAACCTGCAACTGGACCAGAATATATATAACCAGCATGAGGAGATACTATTGCCTTTAAATTGGGAATGTCAAATACTTTTGCATTTTCAAGGAACTGTCTTATCATATTCTTCAATTCTTCCCTATCAGCAGGATAAAAACTTCCTTCTACGGCAGCTTTTCTTATTTTCACTTATCACCTCCAAAGACTCTACTTTCATTCATTATATCACGTAACCTTTTTTATGAAAAGGGTTTTTAGAAAAATGTAATTTTTAAAAACACTTTCTCAGGCTGAAGATTTATTTTTGAGAATACAAGACAAAATGTTAAAGAAATAAATGTTGAAAACTAACAGACATACCAAAAGAGAAAATAGAGCTTATGTTAACAAAAGCAAGTAAATGGCGGTACCTCCTGATATTTTCAACTCGAATCCTTGTACCATTTTTATTTTTCATTTTGACATGGTATGTAGTAATTGTGCTTAATTGGATTTGTTAAAAGCACCAATAGAGAATGAATTAAACCAGCAAAAAACTCCAAACTGACAAAAAACATTAACAAAAAATTTGACTTAAATTTTTAATTCCGTATATTATTTATGAAAATTCAATTAAGGAGAAGAAAATGGAAAAGACCAGAGTGATAATAATGGGAGCAGCCGGAAGGGACTTCCATAATTTTAATGTTTTTTTTAGAGGAAGAGAGGAGTTTGAGGTTATAGCATTTACAGCAACTCAAATACCCAACATAGAAGGTAGGCTTTATCCTGCAGTTCTTGCTGGTGATTTATATCCCAATGGAATTCCAATCTATCCTGAAAGCGAACTTACCGAACTCATTAAAAGATTTAAAGTAAACAGAGTTGTTTTTGCTTACAGTGATGTGCCACATGAATATGTTATGCACAAAGCCTCACAAGTAATGGCTGCTGGTGCTGATTTCTGGTTAATGGGGCCTGAAAGTACAATGGTAAAATCAGTAAAGCCACTCATCTCAGTTTGTGCGGTAAGAACAGGTTCAGGTAAAAGCCAAACCACCAGAAAAGTTGTAAGAATACTCAAGGAAATGGGTAAAAAGGTTGTATCCATTAGACATCCAATGCCATACGGTAATCTTGCCGAGCAAGTGTCAGAGAGGTTTGCCACTTACGAGGATTTAGATAAGTATAAATGCACAATAGAGGAACGCGAAGAATACGAACCACATATTGACCTTGGAGCAATTATATACGCAGGAGTAGACTACGAAAAGATATTAAGAGAAGCAGAAAGGGAGGCAGATATAATTGTTTGGGATGGAGGGAATAATGATTTTCCTTTCTATCACTCTGATTTACAAATTGTTGTGGCAGACCCGCTAAGGCCAGGACACGAACTAACATATCATCCAGGCGAAATGAATTTCAGATCAGCAGATGTTATAGTAATAAATAAAGAAGATTCAGCGAATTTTGACTCGATCGAGCTCGTAAGAAACCATGCAATGCAGGTAAATCCTAACGCCATGATCATTGATGCTGTATCTCCTATTTTCGTTGAAAATGGAGAAATAATGAAAGGAAAAAAAGTTGTAGTTGTAGAAGATGGCCCAACACTAACACACGGAGGAATGAGCTATGGAGCCGGCTTTGTAGCTGCTAAAAAATGGGGTGCAAGCGAAATAGTTTCTCCTCTTCCATACGCGGTAGGTTCTATAATGTCAACTTATCAAAAATATAACCAGACCAAAGACGTTTTACCCGCAATGGGTTATAGCGACGCTCAGATTAAAGAACTTGAAGAGACAATAAATAAGATTCCTGCAGATGTCGTTATTATCGGCACCCCTATTGACCTGAGAAAACTTGTTAAACTGAATAAACCAGCAGTAAGAATAAGGTACGAGCTGCAGGAGATTGGCCAGCCAGAACTAAAAGATATCATAAAAGAACGATTTGGAGGATAGGATGGCTGTAAACTTAAAAGGTAAATCTTTTTTGTCTTTGAAGGATTTCACAAAAGAAGAACTAGAACAGATTCTATTCCAGGGCGAAAAAGTTAAAATAGAGCATTATTCAGGCAAAGATGAACAATCTCTCAAAGGAAAAAGCATTGCAGTAATCTTTGAAAAACCTTCCACGAGGACAAGAGTTTCCTTTGCTGTTGCAATTAATGAATTAGGCGCATTTCCCCTTATACTTGAGACAACGAATATGCAGATCAATAGAGGGGAAACAATAGCTGATACGGCAAGGACGCTTGGAAGATATGTACATGGAATAGTCGCAAGAGTATATTCTCAAAAAACATTAGAAGAACTCAGAGATTATTCTGGAATTCCTGTTATTAATGCTCTTTCTGATTATTCACATCCTTGCCAAATAATGGGTGATCTTTTAACGATAAAAGAGAAAAAAGAAAAACTCGAAGGAATTAAGGTCGTATATCTAGGGGATGGCAATAATGTGGCAAATTCTTTACTTTTTGGCGGCTCAATATTTGGAATGCATGTAAGAGTCGGGAGCCCGAAAGGTTATGAACCAATTAAAGAAGTTGTTGAATTATCAAAGAAGTTTGCTAAAAACTCAAAGGGCTCTATCCTTATTACAAATGACCCAAAGGAAGCAGTAAAGGATGCTGATGTAGTTTATACAGATGTATGGGCATCAATGGGGCAAGAGTCAGAACATGACAAGAGAGTAAAATTAATGCTGCCTTATCAAATAAATGATGAACTGCTAAAACATGCTGACAAAGATAATATCGTAATGCACTGCCTCCCAGCCCATAGAGGAGAAGAAATAACAGATTCTGTCATAGACGGTTCTCATTCTATAGTATTCGACCAAGCAGAAAATAGATTGCATATTCAAAAAGCAATCCTTTCATTGTTAATTTAAAGTATTTGAAAAAGAGGGGGAGTATCTCCCCCTCTTTAATTTTTAACTAAAATACCGCGCAAATCTATAACAAAATAAGTTAAATTACCACAAATCACCTGTAATATTCTTTTTCATTAACCCAAAAATACCTGCACCTATACTAATTGCATTTTCACCGAGGCTTGATTTTACGATGTCAACACTTTTTAAAGGGATATCAAGAGCATATTCATTAATTTCATCTAATAAATTTTGGTAAACTGGTTCAAGCCCTTCCAGTAAACCCCCTCCTAATATGATTTTCTCAGGATTCAATAGATCAATAACATAAGAAACTACAAGAGCAATATAATGCATTGCGTAATTTAAAGACTCAATGGAAAGCTCGTCTCCATTCTCTGCAAACTCAGAAATCAAAGGCACGTCAATAAGTGATAAATCCCCATTAACAGATTCTAAGACTTTGGTTTTTCTTCCAAAAGAAACCTGTTCAAGAAAATACCGCCTGATTGCAGGACCCGAAGAAAGCGTTTCAAAATGTCCCCTTTTGCCACAGCCGCATAAATATCCATTTTCAACGAGTGTAAGATGACCTATTTCACCTGCAAGGTTATCAAAACCTCTTACAATTTTTTTATTAATAACAATGGCTCCCCCAATGCCGGTCCCAAAAGTTATAAAAACAAAATCGTTAACATTTCTTCCCTCACCAACGTAAAGTTCAGCAAAAGCTCCCATTTTGACGTCATTGTCTATAAATGTTTCAATGTTTATCAATTTTTTAATTTCTTCTGCAAGAGGAAATTCATTTAAAAATTTTATATTAGGAGAACTTAAGACAATTCCGCGTTTATAATCAACAAAACCTGCTGAACCGATCCCTATTGATGAAACCTTTTGGGTACTTTTAAAATTTTCTACAATGTTCACAATTTTTTTTATTACACTATTACTATCATTTGTATCGCCTATCCCAAATTTTACTTTTCCAAATATATTACCAGTTATATCAACAAGAGTTCCTAAAATTTTAGTTCCGCCCAGATCAATTCCAATACCAAATTCACTTTTGTCATTCATATTTTTTCCTTTAACTATTATAGCAAATTTAACAATAGAATAAATAGAATGCCAAATATCTGATAAATGCTTTCTTTAACTAATTAGAAAAGGTCCTCCTCGGCCCATTATGAATTTATGAATCGAACTTTAAAAAGTTAGTTTTATGCCAAGAGCTTCGTAAATACTGTTCAAAAATACGTCTTCAGGTACAGCTCCTTCAAACTGCACTTTTTCATTTATTACTATTTTAGGAACTGCATAAACACTGTACTTCTCAGACCACTTTGGGAATTCATTAGCTTCAACCATTACACCATTTATCAGTTTGTTTTCCATTGCAAACTGATGCGCAGTCCTTACCGCTTTAGGACAGTATGGGCACGTTGGAGTTACAAATACAAAAATTTCTACATTTGAACTAATTTTTTTAACGGTTTCCTTAATTTTTAAACTAAGGTCTGTTTCCCCCTTTGAAACATTAACAATATCCTCGAGAATTGACGAAAATTCATGACCAGATGGCATGCCATAGTAAACAACATTTTTACTTGTATTTTTACCTTCAATGAAAAGAGCAGAAATATTTTTAACTCCATATTCCTTTTCTTTTTCTAAATCCCCTTTATAGATGGTAAGCTTAATCCTGTCTGATAAAGCAGAAATTTCCTTTGCAATTTCCTCTGTATATTGGTGGTATTGCTCGTTAAACTGGTTTAATCTATCGCCGCCGTCCTTTTCAAGGAAAAGGACAAGTTCTACTGGATCCTTTAAGTTTTGTTCGAACAATTGCCTGACGTACGTTTCGTCATTTTCTTTAAGTAACTTTTCCACATTTCACCTCTCTAAATTTTTTATATACTGTTCGACACTCGTTACAGCAATAGCACCGTCCGCAC